>NZ_DATIND010000082.1 GCF_035474595.1 Longimicrobium sp. | reverse complement strand
CAACCCCTCCCCCGAAGTTGGGGGAGGGGTCGACGGCCGTTGCGAGGAACGAGCAAAAGGCCGGCGGGGGAGAGGGCCCGCGTCGCGAAGCGACGCGATCGGCTGCTCCCATCTGCCGGCGTGGTTTGCCGAGCGTGTTCGGCCGACGCCCCGCCCCTCACCACGGCAGGTTGCCCATCACCAGCCGCGCACCGGAGACGGCGAACAGGAGCGCGAACACCACGGCCAGCGTGCGCGGGTTCAGCCGCCGGTTCAGCGTCGTGCCCCATCGCACCGAAAGCAGCGTGCCGGCCACCAGCGCCAGCCCGACCCCGAAGTCCACGTATCCTACGCTCCACCCGGGGCGCACGGGCGACGCCGGCCCGTCCACCATGTACGCAGCGACGCCGCCCAGGCTCGTCGCCGTGACGATGGCCAGCGACGTCGCCGCCACCCGCTTGAGCTCCAGGCGCACCACGTGGATCAGCAGGGGAACGCCCACCACCCCGCCGCCCACGCCCAGCAGCGCGGAGAACACGCCCATGGTCGCACCCACACCCGTGGTCACCGGCAGGGACAGATGCACCGGCCGTTCCGGCGCGTCCGCACCCTCCACCGCGGGCCCCGGCGTGCGATACAGGCGCCAGCCGGAAACCAGCAGCAGCATGCCGAACGACAGGCGCAGCCAGCGCGGGTCCAACTGGTCGGCCACCTGCGCGGCCGCCACCGCCGCGAGCGCCGCCGCCACGCCGATGGGCACGGCCGCGCGCCACACCACCAGCCCCGTGCGCCCGAAGGCCCACGCACCGAGAACGGACGTGGGCAGGATCACGAACAGGCTGGTGGCGTGCGCCGCCAGCGTGGCCACCTCCGGCGTCAGCCGCACCCCCGCCCATGCTGCATGGGCATAAAAAAGGTAGAGGAAGGGCACCATCAGCACCCCTCCTCCAATCCCCACCAGCCCCGACAGCAGGCCGGTGAGCAGTCCGACGCCAAAGGCCGCGGCCAGGGCCGCCGGGTCCATCAGCGGCGGCCGGCCGCCTCCTGGCGCACCGCCGACTGCGGCTGGCGCTGCACCGCGCGCAGCAGGGCCTGCTGCGTGGGCGCGCCCTGCAGCAGGCGGATGGCCTCCTGAAGGACGCGGTCTTCCGTGTCGTCACGCCGCGCCGCCACCGCCGCCCCGAACTTGCTGCGGGCGATCTCCTCCGTCAGCTGCGCGTCGATGAAGCGCTGGGCGCCCTGGTAGACCGCCCAGCTCATCGTCACGCCGTTGGCCTGCAGGCGGTCGTAGAAGGCGCGCCGCATCTCCGGCGTGATGGCGAAGTCCGGCCGCAGGTTGGGCTGGCTGCGCTCGTAGGCCACCGCGTAGCTGAACAGCGCGTCCTGGAACTTGGCCGCCTTGGACGAAGCCGCCTCGAAGAAGGCCTTTTCCGCCGCGTTGGCCGTGTCCTGCCGCACCACCAGGTCCGGCACGATGCCGCCGCCGCCAAAGACCGTGCGGCCGCTGTCCGTGCGGTACGGCACGCGCTTGGTCGTGTCCGCCGCCACCGGCATGCCGTCCGCGCCCACGGCGTCCGGCTGCTCCTCCATGGCCATCTCCTGCCCGGCGCGGTGCTCCTTCTGGATGCTGCGGCCCACCGGCGTGTACCACTTGGCCGTCGTCATCTTCAGGAAGTTGCCGCCCGAGAGCGGGAACAGCGACTGCACCGAGCCCTTGCCGTACGTGGTGGTGCCCAGCACCACCGCGCGGTCGTGGTCCTGCAGCGCGCCGGCCACGATCTCCGCCGCGCTGGCGCTGAAGCCGTCCACCAGCACCGCCACCGTGAGTCCCTCGTACGACTCCGGCGTGCGCGCCGCGTACGTCTCGCTCTCGCGCGGGTCGCGGGCGCGGGTCTCCAGGATCTCCTGGCCGCGGGGCAGGAACAGGTCGCTCACCCCCACGCCCTGGTCCAGCAGCCCGCCCGGGTTGCTGCGCATGTCCAGGATCAGCGAGCGGGCGCCCTGCGCGCGCAGCGTGTCGATGGCCGCGCGCAGCTCGTCCGTGCTCGTCTCGCTGAACATGATCAGGTTGGCGTACCCCACCCCCGGGGCGGCCATGTAGACGTACGGCACCGACTTCAGGTGGATGACCTTGCGCGTGATGGTGAAGCTGATGGGCTGCGCCACGCCCACGCGCTGCACCTTGAGCGTCACGTTGGACTCCGCGGGGCCCTTGAGCCGGCGCACCGCCTGGTCGTCCGTGAGCCCCTCGGCGGTCTGGCCGTCGATCTCCAGGAACCGGTCGCCCACCCGCATTCCCGCCGCCTCGGCCGGGGTCTCGGGAAGGATGGCCACGGCCGTCACCCAGCCGTCGCGCGACGAGATCTGCACGCCCAGGCCGCCGTACTCGCCGGTGGTCTGGCGGTGCAGGTCCTCGTACTCCTCCGCCGACATGAAGGTGGTGTGCGGGTCGCCCAGCTCCGTGAGCATCCCCTCCACGGCCTTTTCGTACAGGTCGGCCGAGGAATGCGGCTCCACGTACCGGCTCTCGACGTAGTTGATCACCTCGTCGAAGATGCGGGCGCGCTGAAACACGCTCTGCTGGCCGCCCACGCCGTTCTGCAGCAGCCAGCCGCCCGATACGAGGGCGACGCCGGCCACCATGGCGGGTGCGACTACGGTACGCTTGAGCTTCATCGGACCTCCGGTACTCCTCGGGAAGACCCCTGTGAAAGGGACCCGCGCTGTGATGCTCCCGGCGCAGGTCCCGCTACCCGCCTGATAAACCGTCCCGGCAGGAATGTTTCTGACGCTCCGTGCGCCCTAACCCGCCGCTCATGCCCTTGTCCGCGCATTCCTGCTCCCGCGGGTGGAAAGCAAGGAACAGGCCTGATTTACGGCTACGCTGGATGGGGCGTGCACGCTGTGCTCCGGCGGGCTGTGCTCCCTCGCCCCGCACATCCACCGCGAGCTGGATCCCGGGTTCCTGTCTCACGCGGAGCAGCGCGGAAAGGCTGTATCGCTTCCTGAATTTCTCGTGCAGAGCGAGAAAAAGATCTCAACGCAGAGTTCGCAGAGTAGAAAAGAGAGTTCGCAGAGAAAAACTCAATCTGTTCTCTGCGTTTTCTGTTCTCTGCGAACTCTGCGTTCAAATATCCTTGGCCGTGCGCCTGCAAGCACCCATCCCCGCAATCGCACGTCCAGAATCCGCTCCGGCTTGCTCCCCAACGCGCGAGCGCCGGGGCGGCGTTACCGCTCCCGGCGCTGCGATCCGATGGGTCGCTTTCTACGTCAGGCCCGCGGAGGCTCAGCGGCCCAGCAGCGCCAGGGAAAAGGACACGCGCCAGAACGACTCTTCCAGCCCGGCCGCGTCGCCGCCGCGCATGCCGCGCTCGCCGCTCAGCTCCAGCGCCGCGGCACCGCCGCCGAACAGCACGCCCAGGCCGCCCGTGACCGCGCGCTCCTCGGGGAACTCGGAGTCCGCGCTATAGCGGAAGGGGAGCTTGGCGTAGCGGCCGCCCACGCGCAGGGGGATGGGCCGGCCCAGGAAGCGGATCCCCTCGTATTCCAGGCCACCGGCCACCTGCAGGGCGTCCTGCGCCCCGCCGCCGTACCCCGCCCCGCCGCCGGAGCCGCCGTCGCTCAGCAGCTCGTCGTTCATGGACGACCACTGGCCAAAGCGCACCGACAGGGCCGCCAGCGTGCGCTGCGTGACGCGCGCGCTGGCGCCCACGTCGAACGTGACGGGGAGCGAGTAGGTCCCGCCCGTCACGCCGGAATCCGCCGGCTCCGCCTTGAGCTGGCCCCCGCCCGTCACGGCCGCCGAGACGCTCACCGCGTTGCCCCGCCAGCGGGCGCCCGCGCTGTAGCCCAGCCCCTGCCACGTGTAGTCCGTGCCCTGCAGGGCGATGTTGGGCAGGCCGCTGATCGTGCGCAGCGTGCTGTCGCGCAGCGCGCCCGTGTAGATGTCCAGTCCCGCGCCCACGTCCACCCGCGGGAGCACCCGGTAGCCGCCGCCCAGGCGCAGGCGGGCAGCGCCCCCCTCGGAGCGGAACACGTCCGTCACCAGGCGCTTCTGGCCGCCCAGCTGGATGCTGTCCAGGCGGCTCACGGCCCAGTTCTGGTCCAGCACCGCCGCGTATCCCACCGTGGCCACCAGCCGCCCCGTGATGGGGAACGCGGCCTGGATGGCGGGAAAGCGCGAGGTGGAGAAGTCCTCGTCGCGCCCGGCGGACTGCGACGAGACGATGTCACCCTGAAAGGTGACGGACAGCCCCGCCGCGGGAATGCCCACCACGGACGCCGGGTTGATGAGCGACAGGTGCGGGTCCGGCAGCCCCGTGGTCAGGCCGCCCAGCCCGCGGGCGCGGGCGTCCAGCCCCTCCAGGGGGTAGCCCAGCCCGCGTGCCGAAAGCCCGGACTGCGCCCGTGCCGCCGGGGCGGCCAGGAGGGCGAGCGCCGCCACGGTGGCGGCGCATACGATGCGAGAGCGGCTCATGGCAGTGGGCGGCGGGCGGGAAGCGTGTAGATGATGCGCAGCCGGGGCTCCGCGTCGAACCGTGCGACGCCGAACGTGGGCGGCTGGGTAAAGCCCACCAGCTCGCTCACCAGGGCGAAGGTGCGCGGCAGCGTGTCGGCCAGCGCCAGGCTGCGGGCAAGGTTGCTGATGGGCAGCACCACCAGCGAATCACCCTCCACGAAGCTGTGGATCTGCGTACGCTGCAGGTCGTCGCCCAGCACCCGCGCGCCCAGGGGCGCCGTCCGGCCCAGCCCCACCTCGTCCACCAGCCGCAGTGACAGGGGCACCGGTCCCAGCGGGTCGAACCCGTTGGGCACGTCCAGGGGCCGCAGCAGCAGCGACACCTCGTTCAGCAGCACGTCGCGCAGGGGCACCGTGCCGCACACCACGCCCAGGGCGCAGTTGGGCACCGGCTGGTCCGGCCGCAGCTCCAGGAGCGTGCGCGCCGAAAGCACGCCGCCCACCGAGATCACCCCCGGGTCCGTGGGCTGCTCCGGCGTGTACACCGTGGTGCGGTCCGCCGCGGAGCCCAGGTTCTGCACCAGGATGGTGTCCGGCAGGGCGCTGTCCGGCCGGACGCCGATGCGCAGCACCATCTCGAAGATCTCCAGCCGCCCGCCCACCGTGCTGGTGGTGACCACCACGCCCTCGCCCGTGAGGGTGTCGGCCAGGGACGCGACGGACGCGCCGGTCAGGGCCAGCACCAGCGTGTCGCCCGCGGCCGAGTCGCCCGCGAAGGTGCCCTCGGCCAGCAGCGCCCCGCGGGTGCCGCCCGGCTCCGTCCACGCCCGCTCCACGGCGCCCGTGTCCACGGCCGTGGTCCACGTGGCGCTCGTGCGCTCCCACTCCTGGGCCGCCCGCCACACCTGCACGGTCACCGGGCCCGGCGTGCTGGCCGCCGTGTCTACCCGCAGCAGGAGCGTGCTCGTGGTGTAGTTGAACGCGCGGTCGCGCTTCTCCACCCCGTCGCGGCGGTAGGTCACCTCCGTGGGAAAGGGGCCGAATCGGGCCAGGGCGTGGGCATTGAGCCCCTCGTCGAACTGGTTGGCCACCACCACGGCCGACAGGTCCGACGCGCGGGTGTAGCCGGCGTAGGTCCCCAGGACGCGGAAGAACTCCGACGCGGGAAAGATCACCTCGCGCGTGACGGGAGTGGCCCCCGGCGGAAAGTTGTCTTCGCCCGTGAACGTGGGCGTGTCGTCCGTGCAGGCGGCCGCCGACAGCGCCAGCGCGGCGAGCAGGCCGGAAAAGAGAATACGGCGTTGCATCCGATGCAGAGAGATCACGGGTCGTGCTGGTGGCGGGCGCAGAAGGGATTTCGCGTCCGCAAAAAACCACGGCGGCCGGGGCCGGACGTCCGGCCGTAGCCGCCGCGGGTGTGCCTGTTACGCGCGGCCGGGGCTCCGCGTTCCGTCCACGTACACGCGCGGCAGCCGCGCGCCCAGCCCGGTGAGGACCTCGTACGAGATGGTGCCGGCCTTCGCGGCCACCTCGTCCACCCCGATCTCCTCCCCGCCGTCCCGGCCAAAGAGGGTCGCGACGTCGCCCGCCCCCGCATCCGGGACGTCCGTCAGGTCCACGACGGTCATGTCCATGGAGATGCGGCCCAGGATGGGAACGCGGCGCCCGTGCACCAGCGCCTCGCCCCCGGTAGAGCCCAGCGCCCGCGGCAGCCCGTCGCCGTAGCCGATGGCCAGCGTGCCCCACCGCTCCGGCCGGCGCGACGTGTAGGTCGCGCCGTATCCGCAGCTCCATCCCGCCGGCACGTCGCGGACGACGGCGATGCGGGCCCGCAGCGCGGCCACCGCTTCCGGCATGGCCCCCGGCCCCGCCGATCCGCCGTAGAGAAAGATCCCCGGGCGAACCAGGTCCAGCCCAAAGCCGTTCCTGCGCAGGGCCGCGGCGCTGTTGGCGCTGTGGATCGTCCTTCGCTCCACGCCGTCGCGCGGGGGCGGCAGTTCGTCCAGTGCCTGCAGAAAGCGCTGCTCCTGCGCGTCCGTGGGGCCCAGGTCCGGCTCGTCCGCGGAATGGAAGTGCGTGAAACACCCTTCCCACTCCAAAAGGTCCGCCGCGAGCGCATCCACCTCGCGCCCCCATTCAGCGGCCTGCGCGAACGGAAAGCCGGCGCGACCCATCCCCGTGTCGATCTCCGCGTGGAACGCCAGGCGGCGTCCCCTCTCGCGGGCCGCCTGGGCCCAGCGTCGCACGCCGTCCAGGTCCGAAAGGGCCAGGGTAAGGTCCGCGTCCGCGGCCCGGTCGAACTCGCCGGGGGGCGCGGGGGCAAACACGACGACGCGCCCGGTCCATCCCAGGGCGCGCAGCTGCTCCCCCTCCTGCACCGCGGCGATGCCGACGGCCCACAGCTCATCCGCGGACAGTTCCGCGCGGACCATCTGCAGCACCGCCTCCACGCCCAGCCCGTAGGCATTGGCCTTGAGCATGGGGACCACGGACGCGCCCGGCCCGGCCGCGTCCTTGACGCGGCGCAGGTTGCGCCGGAGCGCCGCTTCGTCCACCTCTACCCAGGACCGCGAAACCACCGTTGACGGATCAGACACAAACCGAGTATTCTAGGCCGACCGTGAGACCCTCGCAAGCCGAAAACCCCTCGCCCGGCCGTGAAAGCGGCGTTCTCGACCGCGCACTGGCGCTGGTCGAGTTCCTGCGCGCGCACTGTCCCTGGGACGCGGCGCAGACCCCCGTGACCCTGACCCGCTACCTGCTGGAAGAGGCGCACGAGGTCGCCGGCGCCATTGCCGGCGGCGACCCGGACGCCCTGCGGGGCGAGCTGGGCGACCTGCTGCTGAACGTGGCCTTCCAGGTCGTGATCGGGGAGGAGACCGGCACCTTCAGCCGCGAGGAAGTGGTCGCTGGGCTGGAGCAAAAGATGCGCCGCCGCCATCCCCACCTGTACGGCCTGGGCCCGGCGGAGCCGTGGGAAACGCTCAAGGCCCGCGAGCGCGGCGGCGGCCCCCCGGCCAGCATCCTGGACGAGGTGCCCACCGGGCTGGACCCCCTGCTGCTGGCCTATCGTATCCAGGAGCGGGTCGCGAAGGTGGGCTTTGACTGGGACGACGCCCGCGGCGCGCTGGACAAGGTGCGCGAGGAGGCGGAGGAGATCGGCCGCGAGCTGGACGAGGCGGACCCGGACCGGCTGCGGGACGAGATCGGCGACCTGCTGTTCGCGGCCGTGAACCTGGCGCGGCTGGCCGGCGTGCACCCCAGCGCGGCCCTGGCGGCGGCGAACGCCAAGTTCTCCCGCCGCTTCCGCGCGCTGGAGGGGCTGGCGATGCGCGATGGCGTCGTCTGGGGGCAGGCCACGCTGGAAGAGCTGGACCGCCTGTGGGACGAGGTCAAGCGCCTGGAGCGTGCGGCCGCCCCGCCGGCGGGCCCGGAGGCGCCGTGACCCGAAACGTGCATCACCCGTCACGACTCCCGTACACCCCGGCGCACCGGACCGGTTTCCCACCCTTTCGCTGCAACGGATGAAGCTCCGGCAACGCATCGTCCTTACGCTGGTGGGGATCACGGTCATCCTGGCGATTCCCGCCGCCTACGGCCTGCTGGCCCTGCGTGGCCTGCACGACATCACCGACCGCCTGTCGGAGCAGCGGGTGGTCACGGGCACGCTGGGCGATCTGCGCAACGCGGTTGAAACAGCCCGCGACGCGCAGCGCCGGTACGCGGTGCTCGCTCCCTTGGCGGATCCTGCGCTCGGCGGCAACCCCCGCGACACCGTCCAAACCCGTGTCCAGGCGGACAGCGCCGTGCGCGAAGCCACCCGGACGCTGGAACTGCTGCGCACGCAAAACGACGGCGCGTATGCGGGGGCCAGCCTTCCCGTCGTACGGACGTGGTCCGAGATCACCGCCGGCATTCGTCGCGAGCGCACGCTGCTGGAGGCTGGCCAGCGGGACTCGGCCGAGGCCGTGCGACGGGCGCTCGAGCAGCAGTTCGGGGCGATGGATCCGCAGCTGGACGAGGTGGACCGCGCCATCGCGAACCAGACCGGGCGGGACCTGGAACAAGCCGAAAGCGTGGCCAGCCGTGCGGCGAGCACCACGCTGGTGGCGCTGGCGCTCGCCCTGGCGGCCACGCTCATCATCGGGACGCTGCTCACGCGCACGCTGCTGCGGCCCATCGCGCTGCTGCGGCGGGGGATGGCCTCGGTGGCGGAGGGCGACTTCGACCCGCACGTGCACATCCCCCGCGAGCGGCCGGACGAGCTGGGCGACCTGGCGCGCTCGTTCGGGACGATGACCTCGCAGCTGCGCGAGCTGGACCGGCTCAAGGCGGAGTTCGTGTCCGTGGCCAGCCACGAGATCAAGACGCCGCTGAGCGTGATCCGCGGCTACGTGACGCTGCTGGCGGACGGCATCTACGGCGAGGTGAACGACCAGCAGAAGAAGACGCTGGAGGCCGTGAGCACGCAGACGGACCGGTTGACGCGCCTGGTGCACCGGCTGCTGGACGTGAGCCGCTTCGAGGCCGGCGGGGCGCGGCTGGAGCTGCGCGAGATCCAGCTGCGGGCCTTCTTCGAGGAGCTGACGGGCGACTTTCGCGTGCTGGCGGTGCAGAACGGCATCCACTTTCCCGTGAGCCTGTCGGACGACCTGCCCCCCACCCTGGTGGGCGACGAGGACCGGCTCAACGAGGTGCTGGGCAACCTGCTCTCCAACGCGTTCAAGTTCACGCCCAAGGAAGGCACCATCCGCGTGGAGGCGGCCCGGTGCGACGGCGGCGTGCAGGTGGAGGTGGAGGACACGGGCGTCGGGATCCCCGCCGACAAGCTGCCCCACGTCTTCGAGAAGTTCTACCAGGTGGACAACGACGCGCAGCCGCGGTCGGTGGGGTCGGGTCTGGGGCTGGCGATCGCGCGGGAGATCGTGGAGGCGCACGGGGGCACGATCGGTGCAGAAAGCGAGGTGGGGCGAGGAACGCGCTTCCGCGTGTTCCTTCCCGAGCGGCCACCCGCCGCCGGGCACGCCTGACCGACGCCTGACCTGCTCCGGATGAAGATCCCGTTCGCAATCGTTTTCGCCGTGCTGCTGTCCGGCTGCTCCGTGTTCGCGCCGGGCAACCTGGGTCCGGGCGCGGCTGACCGTGACCAGCTGTGGCGCCAGGGGCACGCGGCCCTGCACGCGGACTCGTTCCGCGTGGCCATGGCCGCGTTCCAGCGCCTGGCCGCCGAGCACCCGCGCGACGCGCAGGGGCGCGAGGCGCGCTTCTACCTGGGCACGCTGTACCTGGACCCCGACAACCCGGCGTACGACGCCGCGCAGGCGGAGCAGAACTTTTCGCTCTACCTGGCCGCGGACACGGCGGGGGGGCGGGTAACGCGGCGGCCGGAGGCGGAGACGCTGGTGGCGCTCGCGCGCCAGATGGTGCTTCCCTGCGAGCAGCGCACGGGCGCCCTGCGCTGCGATCCGGACGTGATCGTGCGGACGCGGCCGGCGGGGGCGGACACGGTGGTGGTGCGGCAGGGGAGCGACCAGAGCGCCGAGGTGTCCCGCCTGCGCCGCGAGCTGAACGAGCGCGACGCCACCATCCGCCAGCTGCGCGAGGAGCTGCAGCGCATCCGGAATACGCTGGCGCCGAGACCGTGACGACGGGAGTGCGTGAGTGCGTGAGTGCGTGAGTGCGGAAGTGCGGAAGTGGAATAGATGAAAGCCCCGTTCGACGACGTCGGACGGGGCTTCGGCGTGGGGCCCTCCCCCGGCCTCGCTTAGGCTCGTCCACCCCCTCCCGCAAACTGCGCGGGAGGGGGTGTATACTTCTACGAGCCCTGGCCGGACAAGGCAGGCCGCCACTGGACGCGAGCTCTGCCGTGCAGTCCGCGCAGGCGGACTTCGTGTAGTCGTTGCGGCGAATTCATTCGCTCGGACGGATGCCGGCCTCCGTGCTCCACCCCCCGACCTTTACTTCCGCACTTCCGCACTTCCGCACTTCCGCACTTCCGCACTTCCGCACTTCCGCACTAACGCACTAACGCACTAACGCACTAACGCACTTCCGCACTCTCCTACCCCACCCGGAACATCCGCGCGCGCTCCTCGTAGCGGGTGGAGAGGGCGTCGCGCAGCTGGGGGTGGTTCGCCAGCTCGGGGTCGCGCTCCACGATGGCGCGGGCCTCGCCGCGGGCGGCGGAAAGGAGGTTCAGGTCCTTTTCCAGGTCCGCGAAACGGAACGCGGGGAGGCCGGACTGCCGCGCTCCGAACAGGTCGCCCGCGCCGCGCAGCCGCAGGTCCGCCTCGGCGATGGCGAAGCCGTCTTCCGTGCTGGCGAACACCTTGAGCCGCTCCAGCGAGCCCTGCCCGCCAAAGATCAGGATGCAGAAGCTGTCCTCCGATCCCCGCCCCACCCGGCCCCGCAGCTGGTGCAGCTGGCTGAGCCCGAAGCGTTCGGCGTGCTCGATCACCATCACCGTGGCGTTGGGGACGTCGATCCCCACCTCGATCACGGTGGTGGAAACGAGCACGTCCACCTCGCCCGCGCCGAACGCCCGCATCGTCCGGTCCTTTTCCTCGCCGGGCATCTGGCCGTGGATGAGCGCCATCCGCAGGTGCGGAAAGAGGCCCTGCAGCTGCTCGAACTCCGCCGCGGCGGCCTTGAGATCCACCTTCTCGGACTCTTCCACCAGCGGGTAGACGATGTACGCCTGCCGCCCCTTCCGCACCTCCTCCTCCACGAACTTGAACACCCTGGGGCGGGACGATTCCATCCGCAGGGCCGTCTTGATGGGCCGGCGGCCGGGGGGGCGCTCGTCCAGCACGCTGATGTCCAGGTCGCCATACAGCGTCAGCGCCAGCGACCGGGGGATGGGCGTGGCCGACATCACCAGCGTGTCGCCGTTCTGCGACATGTCCTGGATGGTGAGCCGCTGCTTGACCCCGAACCGGTGCTGCTCATCCACCACCACCAGCCCCAGGTTGTGGAACTGCACACCTTCCTGGATGAGCGCGTGCGTCCCCACCACGATGTCGGCGTCGCCGCTGGCGATGCGGTAGCTGACTTCCTTCCACTGCTTGGTCCCCAGCCGTCCCGTCAGCAGGGTGATGCTCACGGGGAGGTCCGCCAGCAGCCGCTGCAGGGTGCGGGCGTGCTGCTCGGCCAGGATCTCCGTGGGGACCATGAGCGCGGCCTGGTAGCCGTTCTCCACCGCGCGCAGCATGGCGAAGAGCGCCACCACCGTCTTCCCGCTCCCCACGTCGCCCTGCAGCAGCCGGTTCATCCGCTTCGGCGACGCCATGTCCTCGCCGATCTCCTTCAGCACCTTCTTCTGCGCGTTCGTCAGCGTGAAGGGGAGCTGGCGATGGAAGGGCTTCACCAGGAAGTCCTTGCGCTGGAAGGCGATCCCCGCGCGCTCGGCCACGGTGCGGTGGCGCGTGCGCGCGTGCAGGAGCTGGAGATAGAAGAGCTCCTCGAAGGCCAGCCGCCGGCGCCCCTGCTCCGCCTCGGCCAGCGAGGTGGGGCGGTGGACGTGGTCCAGCGCCTTCCACAGCGGCTCCACCTCGATGCGCTTCAGCACGTCGGCGGGGATGGCGTCTTCCTCCTCGCGCACCCGCCGCAGCAGCTCGTCCAGGTTGTCGTGGATGAGCTTGCGCAGCTGGCGGTAGGTGAGCCCCTCGGTCGCGGGATAGACGGGGAAGATGAAGCCCGCCCCGTCATCCCCCGGCGTCTCGCCCTCGCCGGCGACCACGGTGAACTCGCGCGGCTGCATCTGCCGGCCGTGGAAGAACTTCACCGGGCCGGAGAGGAGCAGCAGGTCGCCCTTGTGGATGACGCGCTCCAGGTACGGCTGCCCCGGCCACGCGCACTCGATCATCCCCGTGTCGTCGCGGATCACCGCCTGGAAGATGCGCAGCCCCTTGCGCGTGGGCAGCACCCCCGCGGAGACCACGCGGCCGATGATGGTTGCGTCCATCCCCGTGGCCAGCGCGCCGATGTGGGTGATGGTGGACGCGTCCTCGTAGCGGTGCGGGGCGTGGTACAGCACGTCGCGCGCGGTCAGCAGCCCCAGCTTCTGCAGCAGCGGCGCGCGGCCGGGCCCCACCCCCTTCAAAAACTGGACGGGGCGGTCGAGCGAGGAGATCGCGGGCTGGTACGTGGAGCTGCCGTAACTCACGACGGGCGGGTTGATGGATCGCATCGCGGCGCCGCGACCCCGCGGCGACTGCATCGGGAGATTGATACCCCGGAAATCTGATGGAGACGCGGCGAGGAATCTACTGCGAGGGCGTGCTCACCCATAATCTCACGCGGAGACGCGGAGACGCAGAGAAACTGCGGGTCTTCTGCGTCTCTGCGTCCCCTGCTTGATGCCGAAATCGGAGATCGATCGTGCAATCCGGAAGCGCACGTGCGACCTCACCGATAGATCCTTCGGCCTGCAACCGCTCGGGCGAGGGGCTACTACGGTGTGGCCGGCCTCAGGATGACGTCTCTCGGTGCGTTTGTAATGCACAGATGATTGCCTGATCCGGATATGAGGCTCTTCCTGCGATGGTCAGGCGTTCGGATCGTCGGTGAGGTTGCGCGACATGACGAGCAGGTCGCCGCGCCCGTGCCAGCCGATGCCGCGCCAGAACGCCTGCCCCGCCTCGTTGTGGTGATAGACGAAGAGGTGGCACTTGGAGATGCCGTAGCCGCGCAGCCCGTCCAGGCAGCGCTCGACCAGCGCCCGCCCGATCCCCCGCCGCCCGTGCGACGCCGCGACGGCGAGGTGGTGGAGGAATCCGCGGCGCCCGTCATGCCCGCACAGCACCGCGCCCACCATCCGCCCGTCCTCGCGCGCCACGAGGCTGAGGCCCGGGTTGCGAGCCAGGTAGCGCCTCGGCGATGTCGCTCGCAGTCATCGGCGCGTATTCCACCATTCGCGGCGCGGCTAGGAGGACAGCGGGTGTGGATGCGCGAGGGAATCTCGCGACGCGGCTCACGCACTCACGCACTTCCGCACTTCCGCACTTCCATTCCGTACTCTCGTACTCCCCGTGCTTTCGTACTTCAGTTCACGCCTCCAGCACTTCCTCGGCGAACTGCTTGATCTCGAACGGGACCAGGTCGTCCATCTTCTCGCCCACGCCGATGAACTTCACGGGGAGGTCGTACTCCTCCTTCAGCGCGACCACGATGCCGCCCTTTGCCGTGCCGTCCAGCTTGGTGAGGATGATGCCGGAGAGCGGGAGGATCTGGCCGAAGGTGCGGATCTGCGCCATCGCATTCTGGCCGACGGTGGCGTCCAGCACGATCAGCGTCTCGTGCGGCGCGCCGTCCAGCTTCTTGCCGATGACGCGGTGCACCTTCTCCAGCTCCTTCATCAGGTCGCTCTGCGTGTGCAGGCGGCCGGCAGTGTCCACGATCACCACGTCGGCGCCGGTCTTCTCCGCGTGCTCCAGCGCGTCGAAGGCCACGGCGGCCGGGTCGCGGCCCGGCTCCGAGCCCACGAAGTCCGCGCCCACGCGGTCGGCCCAGCGCTTCAATTGCTCGATGGCGCCCGCGCGGAAGGTGTCGCCCGCGGCCAGCAGCACCTTGCGCCCCTGCCGCGTGAGCCGGTACGCCAGCTTGGCGATGGTGGTCGTCTTCCCCACCCCGTTCACGCCGACGACCAGGAAGACCGTCGGGCCCTCGTCGTAGTTGAAGCGCAGCGCCGTGTCCGAGCGGCCGCCGGAGAGGATCTGCACGATCTCCTCGCGCACCGCGCGCTCGAAGTCGCGCTGCGACTTGGCCACGCCGCGCTGCGCCAGCGTCTCGACCACCTGCACCAGCCGCAGCGTGGCCGGCACGCCGAAGTCGGCGGCGATCAGCGTTTCCTCCAGCCCCTCCAGCGACCCCTCGTCCATCCCCTTGACGATCACCGACACATCGGTGAGCGCCACGTCGACGATGCGGTCCCAGAGCGACTTCTTCCCCTCTTCCTTCCGGCGAAACAGGCGCGCCATTCGTCTCGATCCCCAATCTCTTTGATCTGCCAACGCGAAAACGCCCCAAGGCGGGGGCGGCACAATCTACAACGGCGGCGGCGGCGGTGCACCCCGAACAGCTTCATCCACTATGCACATGTGTGTAGATTTCACTTTCGCTTATCGGAATTTCAGGAGGAGCCAGATGGAGATCGAGGTCGAGAATTTCCACGACGAAGGCGAGGACCTGATCGCCGAGATCCGGACGGTGCGCCACCGCATTTCCGAGCGATTCGGGCACGATCCCTACAAGCTGGTCGCGTACTACATGGAGCGGCAGCAAGAGCATTCCGAGCGGCTGATCCGCGCCCCGGAGGAACCGCAGCCCGGGCCATCCGCCGAATAGGATCGCTCAAGCAGTGGACGAGAAGCGCCCCCGCCCCTGACTCCGGGCGGGGGCGCTTTGCTCTGCCGGCGTATCGCGGCTCAGCAGTACGGCGAGATGGTGTCGCAGTTCTCGGTGCAGCCGCAGGTGCCGTAGCAGGTGTAGTTCGGCGTCTTGCACTGGGGCTTGGAGACGCCGCAGTCCGGATAGCCGGTGCACCACTCCGTCTCGATCGTGTCGTTGCCGCGTACGGTGCCGACCCTGCCGCTCTCCTCGCCGGTGTCGAACGAGTCGACGTGCAGCTCTTCGATCTTCAGCGCCAGCTTGCCCATGCGAACCCTCCAGGTCCAGTGGGAGACGATCGTGTGCGGCGGGCAGACGAGGCGCATCTGCGTCCGCACCGGATGCGCCTTCAAGATCGCAAGAGAGACCGGAACGAGCAACAAACAAGCGGCGGCGGCGGGATCACGATCTACCGATTCGCCGTCCCGTGGACGCGGTCACCACCCGCTGCCGAGCTTGATCTCCATCCCGGCGTAGACGGAACGGCCCGGGCCGGGCTCGTAGAAGCGGCCGCGGGCGGCGTTGATGACGACCGAGGTGTTGTACACCACGCCGAAGAGGTTGGTGATGCCGAGCGTCGGCGAGGCGCGGACGCGGCCCAGGCGCAGCTCCGTCCACCCGCCGCGCAGGTCCACGGTGGTGCAGGCGGGAGATGCGAGGCTTCCCGCGGCGTCCGTGTCGGCGACGGGGGTGCGGCTCTCGTGGCGCAGGTCGACGCCCGCGAACGGGCCCGCGCCGCGCGACCAGAACGCCGACGCCTCGATGCGGTGCGGGGCGATGCCGGGAACGCGGTTGCCGCGCAGGTCCGCGCCGCCCAGCACGTAGCGTCCGAAGCGCGCGTCGGTGTACGTGTACGCCGCGCGCAGGGTCAGCCCGGCCACCGGCTCCGCGCCCGCGCCGGCCTCGATGCCGCGGTGCACGGCCGCGCCCGCGTTGCGGTAGAACTGGCGCCCGGGAAAGCCCTCCAGCTCGAACGGGATCAGCGCGTCGCGGATGCGGGCTCGGTACGCCGCCACCTCGCCCCACACGGCGCCGCGCCGCGCCTTCGCGCCCGCCTCGATGCCGGTGGTGCGCTCGGGCCGCAGCTCCGGGTTGAACCCACCCGCGCCGCTGGGGCGGTTGGCCAGCTCGGTCGTGGTCGGCGTCTGGAAGGCCGTCGCCACGTTGCCGTAGAACGACAGCCACCGCGCGGCGGACAGGCTCACGCCCAGCGTAGGGCTCCACGCGTCCATCGTCCGCGCGCCCGAGTCGTCGGGGTCGGCGGCGGTGACGAGATGGTCGTCCACCGAGAAGCGGAAGCGGTCGTATCGCGCGGCGCCGAGCACGGTAATCGGCCCCGCGTCCGCCGACAGCTCGGCGAAGGCGGCGGCGGAGGTCACGCGCTCGGTCTGGTCCAGCAGCAGGCTTCCGCGCACGCCCGCGACGTTCTCGTGGTTCAGGCGGTGGTCGTGCTGCAGCTCCCACTCGCCGCCCGCGGAAGCATGCAGCGGGCCGATGAGGCCGCCGCTCCACACCGCGCGCGCGCCGCCCGCCGCGCGGTCCAGGTCGATGAAGCGCACGGGGATGGGGTTGTCGATCGAGCGCGCGAGCCCGTATCCCGTCACCTCCAGCGATCCCGTTCCGAGCGCGCGGATCCAGGTGAGCCCGAGCTGCCCCTGTCTCCCCTCCTCCCCCGCCTTCTGCGTGACGTTGGTGGGGATGGCGGCGGTGCGATCGGCGCGCAGGAGCGAGTCGGAGAGCGCGCCGGGGTTCTCCGCGTCGTAGTGGACGGCGGTGAAGACCAGGCGCAGCTCGTCCGCGCCGCGATGCAGGCCGAAGTTGAGGCCCACCTGCGTGTTGTCGGCGGACTGGTGCTGGCGGTAGCCGCCGTACTTCAGGCGCGTGAAGCTGGCCCGGTACGCGGCGGGACCCGTCATCCCCCCCGCCCAGCTCTGGAGGCGGAGCAGCCCGCCGGCGCCGGCGGTGGCGCGGTACTCGGAGCCCAGCGGAACCGGCGGCGGCGGCAGCGTGTTCAGGCGGATGACGCCGCCGGATGCGTTGCCGTACAGCGCGCTGGCCGGCCCGCGGATGACCTCCGCGCCGCCGATGGAGCCGACGTCCACGTGGTTCAGCGTGGTCTGCCCGTCGGGCATGGTGGCGGGCAGGCCGTCTACCAGCACGCGCACGCCGCGCACGCCGAACTGCGCCCGCGCGCCCAGGCCGCGCACGGCGATGCGCTCGCCCAGCGCGTAGTTGAACCGGTTCTCCACCTGCACGCCGGGGATGGCGGCCAGCGGCTCGTTCAGCGCCAGCCCCGGCTTCGCGCGCCGCTGCGCCTCGCCGCCGGTGATGGAGACGGCGAACGGCGCGCGCAGCGGAGGCACCGGCGCGCGCAGCACGCGCACCGCAAGCGTGTCGATAGAGTAGCGCTTCGCGGTGTCCGCGGGCGCGCCCTGCTGCGCGCCCGCGCCGGAAGCGCGGAACGCCGCCAGCGCCAGGGCGAGCGTCGCGGCGTATCGGAAGATCCGGGGCATGGAGATGTGGAACGTCGGCGTGGTCGCAACCCGCTCGCGCGGCGAAACACGCAAGACGCGCGCAAGAACGGGCATCATCGCCCGATCCCGTTATCCCAACGCGAGGACGAGGAGAGAGGGCTCGGCCGAGGCGAGCCCCAAATGCGTTCCCGCGGCCCCGCGGCCCTCTCCCCCGGCCCCTCCCCAGAACAGACTGGGGGAGGGGAGACCCGATCGTGAGGAGAACTGCCGGCTCGTGCCGCAAGCTGAGTTGCAGTTACCTCTCCCAGGTTGTTTTGGGAGAGGTCGAAAAATGGAGAGGGGAAGACGGCAGTTTGTCTTCCCCTCTCCATTTTTCGGGTGAGGGCCCGCGGGAGTCGCCTCCACCCGCCGTCACCTCTCCCGCGCCGGAAGCGCACTCCCGCACTCCCGCACTCCCGCACTTCGTCACCAGCGCGGCGCCGTCTCGACCAGCTCCCGGAGCGCGTCCGGGTCCAGCGGGGTGGAGAAGAGGTAGCCCTGCGCGTACTCGCATCCCAGCGCGCGGATGAGGCGGAGCTGCTCCTCGGTCTCGATCCCCTCGGCCACGACGGCCAGGTCCAGGTTGCGGGCGATGGTGGCCACGGTGCGAACCATCTGCTCGCCCCCGCCCTGCCCGATGCGCGCCACGAACGAGCGGTCCACCTTCAGCGCGTCGATGGGCAGCCGGTGCAGGGAGGAGAGTGACGAGTAGCCGGTGCCGAAGTCGTCCAGGTACACGCGCGCGCCCAGCGCCTTCAGCCGCGACAGCGTGCCCGCGGCCGCGTCGACGTTGTCGACCACCACGCTCTCCGTCACCTCCAGCCGCAGCAGCTCCGGCCGGATCCCGCTCTCCGCCAGCGCCTCGCGCACCTGCTCCACCAGGTCGGCCTGCGAGAACTGGCGCACGGACAGGTTCACGCTCACGCTCAGTCCCGCCGCGGCCGGGGTGGCCGCCTGCCAGTCGCGCAGCTGCAGGCAGGCGTCGCGGATCACCCGCCGCCCGATCTGCAGGATCAGCCCCGTCTCCTCCGCGGGAGGGACGAAGTCCAGCGGGGCGATCCATCCCCGCTCCGGGTGGTTCCAGCGCAGCAGCGCCTCCACCCCGGCGATGCGTCCGGTGCGCAGCGAGACGATGGGCTGGTAGTGGAGGCAGAACTCCTCGCGCTCGATCGCCTTGCGCAGGTCCGTCTCCATCTGCAGCCGGGTGAGCGCCAGCGCGTGCATCGCCCGGTCGAACAGCTCGTGCCGCCCCGTGCCCGCCGACTTGGCGCGGTACATGGCCATGTCGGCGTTGCGCATCAGGTGGTCCGGCCGCCCGTACGCGGTGGAGCTGAGCGCGATGCCGATGCTGGCCGAGGTGAAGACCTCGTAGCCGCTGAGCGAGACGGGGGCGGTGAGCGCCGCCTGGATGCGGTCGGCCGCCCGCAGCGCGTCCTCCACCGCGCCCAGGTCGTCCAGCAGCACCGCGAACTCGTCGCCGCCGAAGCGGGACACGGTGTCGGTCTCGCGCACGGCGTTGCGCAGCCGCCCGGCGACCGCCACCAGCAGCTCGTCGCCCACGGCGTGGCCCAGCGAGTCGTTCACCACCTTGAAGCGGTCCAGGTCCAGGAAGAGAACGGCGAAGAGGTAGCCCTCGCGCCGCTTCTCCTGCAACACGGCGCGCGCCAGCCGCTCCATGAACAGGTGGCGGTTGGGAAGGGCGGTGAGCGCGTCGTGCAGCGCGTCGTGGCGCAGCTGATCCTCCACCGCCCGCCGCGCGGTGATGTCGTCGGCGAAGAGGTGCACCACGCCCATCTCCACGTGGGGATGGTATGTCCACGAGAACACGCGGTCGTCCACGTCCACCTCCACCGTGCGCATGGGCTGGCCGTGCGCGAGGGCGGCGGCCACCAGCTGCCGGTGGTTGCGGGGGAGGAAGCCGTCTTCCAGCGGGGTGCCCACCTCGGCCAGCACGTGGCGGGTGGCGGGGTTGGCGTACACCACGTTGCCGTCGCGGTCGCACTCCAGCACCGGGTTGGGCGCCTCGCGGGGGATGGCGGCCAGGCGCAGCGCCTCGTCCTCGGCGCGGCGCAGCTCCGTCACGTCGTGGGCCACGGCCACGGCGCCCAGGATCTCGCCGTCGGGCGCGCGGTGCGGCGACCAGCGCACGGACACGCGCCGCCCGCGCGCGGCCTCGGGCGCCACGTCGCCCACGTCCACGGTGATGCCGCCCAGCACCGCGCGCAGCACCGCCTGCGGCGACTCGCCGGCCAGCCCGCACCCCGCGGCGCCGACCGGCGCGCCCAGCACCCGGGGCGCGGGAAGCCCGGTGAGCGCCTCCATGGCCGCGTTCCACGCCACCCAGCGCAGATCGGCGTCGCACGCGGCGATGCCCACGGGCGCGCACTCCAGCACGCCCTCCACCGCTTCCGACACATGCGGCGCGTCCGGGCTCACCACCGCCCCTCCGCGGCCTGGAGGGGGCGGACCGGCGCGCGGCTGCGGAGCGCAACGGCCTGAAAGGCGGGGCGGGCCCCGTTTTCCGGGCGCGGCACGGGCATCTTCCTCTGCACGGGAGCGGCTCGCACGCGGGTGGCGGGCTGGAGGGTGATTCGTTTACGAAGGAGACATCCTACGCGCGCCCCGGGCGACATTCAAGCCTTCCGGGATGGCGTATAAGGTTTGTCTCTCCCCCGTGGTCCTGAAGCTGCCCGCCGGGGCGCAAATCCTCTGCCATCTCCCAGCGGCCGGCCCGGAGGCAGGCGGGGCGTGGAGATCGAGGGCCAAGATGCGCGGAACGCATGCTCCGCGCGGTCTGGTTCGCACTCGACTTCCGTTCCCGGCGGCGCAACATCTTCCGGATCCGCGGAACGTGGACGCGCCCGGACCGGAAGACCGGTCCGGGCGCGCCCTTCACCGTCGCGCGCTCAGCAGCGCACGCACAGCTGGTGCGTGCCGCCGTACGTGGCGAACCCGTCGCACGTGTAGTCGCACGAGTAGTCGCAACTCGGGTTGCAGGTGACCTCGCAGGTGCGGCACGATCCCTGGGCCAGCGAGATATGCCCACGGACCGTTCCCCCGCCCGCCGGCACGTCCGCGGTGTCGAAGCTGTCGATCCGCAGGTCGTCCATCTGCAGCTTGAGCTTTCTCATCTCTTCGTCTCCATTTGGCGGTTTGTGGAATTTGGTCGGCGAGGTGCCTTACGCACCCCCTCCGCAGATCACGCAGTACTGGTGATTGCCGCCGTAGGTCTGGTATCCGGCGCAGGTGTAGTAGCACGTGTCGTCGCAGCTGGGATTGCAGGTGACGTCGCAGGTGCGGCAGGTGGCCTGGAGGAAGGTCACGTCCTCCTGCCCCCGGACCGTGCCCGCGGCCTTCGCCGCCTGCGCCGTGTCGAAGCTGTCGACCCGCAGGTCGTCCATCCGCAGCGTGAGCTTTTTCATCTCGCCATCTCCTTCGCAGGGTGAGCGTCAGGCGGAATTGCCTTCGTGCGCCAACTTAGTGTCGCATAACGGCAACATTCAAGCGCGATCTCGGGACAGTATCCAGAAATAGCCGCCGCCGTGTGACAGGATGCGACATACTCCACGGCGAAATCTACGCTGCAGAAAAACTACCGTCGAATGGAGATGGTGGATCGATGCCCGCTCGAACGGAGGGGCTCGCGTCCGGAAACCGACGCGGATGTAAGGGTTTTGTCTGCTTCCTCCCGGTGCGGATGAGCAGGCGCTAGGTTCGGGTCGAGAGACGGCTGCGCGTCCACCCGAATCCCGAGCTCGATCCATGAAGCGAACCCCGTTCATCGCGGCCGTTCTGGCCTTGGGCGGCGGCGGCTGCGTCCACGCGCAGCAGGAGGCGCAGCCGCCCGTCGCCATCACCCACGCCTCGGTGGTGGACGTGGAGAGCGGGCGCACGCTGCGCGACCAGACGGTGGTGGTGCGGGGAAGCCGGATCGAGGCGGTGGGGCCCGCCGCGCGCGTGGCGGTGCCGCCCGGCGCGCGGACGGTGGACGGGCGGGGGAAGTTCGTCATCCCCGGCCTGTGGGACATGCACGTCCACGCCGCGTACCCGCCCGCCGACGCCCTGTTCATGCCGGTGCTGGTGGCGAACGGCGTCACCGGCGTGCGCGAGATGTTCAGCCGGCTGGACTGGGTGGCATCGACGCGCGAGCGGATCCGCACCGGCGAGCTGCTGGGCCCGCGGATCGTGGCGTCGGGGCACATCATCGACGGGAACCAGCCGATGCTGCCGGGCAGCGTGGTGGTCCGCGACGCCGCCGAGGCACGGCGCGCGGTGGATTCGCTGGCCGCGGCGGGCGCCGACTTCATCAAGGTCTACAGCCGCCTGTCTCCCGAGGCCTTCGCCGCCATCGCCGACGAGGCGAAGCGGCGCGGGCTGCCGTTCGCCGGGCACGTGCCGGGGCTGGTGACGGTGGGCGCGGCGTCGGACGCCGGCATGGCCAGCGTGGAGCACCTGACGGGGCTGGTGGACGCCTGCTCGCCGCTGGAGCCGTCGGAACAGAACAAGGTGGCCGAAGCCGTGGCCGCCGCCGGGTGGGACTCGGCGAACGCGGTGGCGTGGGCGCAGTCGGCGTCGGTGCTGGCGCACTACGACCCCGCGGTGTGCCGCGCGCTGGCGCTGCGCCTGGCGCGCAACGGCACCGTGATGGTGCCCACGCTGGTCACCAACCGCGCCGGCAGCTTCCTGGACGACACCACGCAGGCGCTCGACCCGCGGCTGCGCTACCTGCGCGCGGGGATCAGCGCGGCGTGGAACCCGCGCACCAACCCCCGCCTGGCGGGCGTGACCGCGGCCGACTGGGCGGCCCGCCACGCCTACTACCGGCACCAGCTCGTGATCGCGCGGCTCCTGCACGAGAACGGCGTGCGCTTCATGGCCGGCACGGACCTGTCGACGCCGTACATCTACCCCGGCTTCTCGCTGCACCAGGAGCTGGAGATGCTGACGCAGATCGGCCTCACGCCGCTGGAGGCGCTGCGGGCCGCGACCCTGGAGCCCGCGCGCTTCCTGAAGATGGCGGACTCGCTGGGCACGGTGGCGCCGGGGAAGGCGGCGGACCTGGTGGTGCTCGACGCCGATCCGCTGGCCGACATCCGCAACGTGGGCCGCATCCACGCGGTGGTGCTGCGCGGCCGCCTGATCGACTCCGCCGAGCGCGAGCGCATCCTGCGGCGCGCCGAAGCGATCGCCGCGGGGCGCGACCCGGAACCCTGACCGCCCCCGCCGCGGAGGTTCGACACGAAGCAGAACGCGCCCGGACCGAAGTGCTCGGTCCGGGCGCGTCTGCGATCGTCGATTAGATGGAGCCTACCGGGTTCGAACCGGTGACCTCCGCATTGCAAATGCGGCGCTCTCCCAGCTGAGCTAAGGCCCCTGAAGCGCGGCAAATCTAACGGAAAGCGCGCGATCGCTCAAGGCCGCGGCGGGCCCAGCGTGCCTGGCGCGGGGGTGACGCTCCCCACGTCGAACTCGCCCTCGCGCAGCCAGCGGAAGGTCACGCGCCGCCCCTGCAGCCGCGCCAGCGGGAGCGCCACCTGCCCCACGTCCACCCGCCCGATGCGCCCCACCTCGTCGCGGACGGCGCGAGAGAAGTTCACCACCAGCCACTGGCCCTCGGCGGAGCGGTGCGTCTGGCAGCTGGCGGTTACGCCCACCGAGGGGAAGGTGACGACGCTCTCCTGCGCGCTGTTCGTCTCCGCGTCGGTGCGGGCGAACATCATCTTTCCCCAGTGGATCCCCTGCCCCACCGTGCCGCACACCTCGATCCCGCTGACCATCCGCGGATACGAGCTCACCTGGATCGCGTCGCCCGTCTCGAACACCACGGTGGTGTCGCCCGGCGCGTGCCGTCCCGACGGCGCGGCGTAGCGCTGCGCCGCCGCCCGCGCGGGGAGCGCGGCGGCCAGGAGCATCGGCACCATCATCCAGCGTGATCCACGCATTCGGCCGCCCGGGCAGGAGTGTGGACGGAAGCTAACCGCGAACGCCCGTCCCGGGCAGCTTCGCGTTCGCGGAATCTCCATCTCCTACCCGCCAAACCGGAAGTATGTCCCCCGCGCGGAACCCTGGCGGCGGAACGGAGTCGTATCGCCTGCCGCGCCCAATCCCGCGAAGCCTCTCTCATCCCCATCTTCCAAGGAGCCGCCGCCATGAAGAAGCTGACCCTGGACCTGGACCGGATCGCCGTGGAGTCGTTCGAGACGGTGGCCGTTCCCCCGCGCGACGGGACGGTGCGCGGGTTCGGCCTGACCGACAGCACGTGCGTGGACTTCGGGTGCGCGTGCGACACGCACCAGACGTGCGAGACCCACTGCGCCTGCTCGGGCGACATCAACTGCTCGGGCGTGCAGAGCTGCGACCTGACGCACTGCATGTACAGCTGCCCCGGCACCTGCGGTGGCGACTCGTGCGACACCTGCTTCTGCGCCTGACGGCGGACGAGCCCGTCCACGCCCGCCGCCGATCCAGCGCGGGCTGCTGAGCCGGGCGGCGCACCTCGCAACGTCTATGGTGTAGAGGGCGGACCCGGCGAGGGCGCGGGTCCGCCTTTCGCGTCTCCACCCGGCTTGCACCGAACGGTCGTCCGGTTCAGATTGCCGCGCCCGGAACAGCCCGGCGCCCCATGCATTTCCGCGAACCCCGTGTAGGCCCATGATCCCGTCGCTGCTCACGCGCAAGATCGAGAAGCTTCCCCCCGAGGTGCGCCTCGAGGGCCGCATCCTTTTCCTCGTCGACGACGCCGAACTGGTGCGCTGCCAGCTGGACGGCCAGGACGTAGAGCTCACGGATGAGGTGAGGGGGAAGCTGCGCGACAACATCTCCACCGACGAGATCACGCCGGCGTACATCTGCTACTACTTCGACGAGACGCTGGGCGAGTTCCCCTACCTGGGGCTGAAGGCGGGGACGGAGTTCCCCATCAAGCAGGGGCTGGTGAAGAAGGGCGGCTTCGTCGCCAGCGTCAGCGGCAAGCGGCGCGGCAAGGGATCGTCGCGCGAGCAGAGCCCGTACGCGGAGATGATGGCGGGGATCCGCGTGGTGATCGCCGAGAACATCGAGCGCATCTACCGCGAGAACTGCCAGAACCTGGGCGTGCTGACCAGCACCAACTTCGAGCTGATCGACCGCATCCGCCGCGGCGAGACCATCCCCCTCAGCGAGTTCACCGAGGGCGCCGACGAGATCACCCGCGGCATCATCGAGCACGGCGGGCTCTTCAACTACAACGTGGCCCGGCTGCAGGGGACGGTGCGCACGCCGCCCATCTCCTGCCACGGCGCGGGCGAGACCAGCGGCGACCTGGACCGCCAGGACGTGCGGATGCTGCGCGGGAGCGGCGAGTACAACGATCCGGGCCCCGACACCGGCGTGGACGGCGCCGCCGCGCAGTTCGTGGCCACGTCGACCTCCAACGTACGCTCCGACACGCTCGGCGCGCCGGGAACGAAGCACGCGGGCGGGCCGCGGCCGATGACGATCGCCGAGAAGATCTTCGCGCGGCACTGGGTGACCGACCTGTCCTCCAACGCCGTCGGCGTGCCGTGGGTGCAGCCGGGCGACAGCGGGTTCGTGCAGACCGACATCCGCTTCAGCCACGAGTACGTGACGCCGATGTCGGCCATCTTCTTCGAGCAGTACGTCGGGGCCGACGAGAAGGTGCTGGAGCCGGAGAGCATCCTCTTCTTCCGCGACCACCTGACGTTCCTGAAGGATGCGATGACGCAGGAGCGCATCCAGATGGGGCTGCTGAACGTGGCCAACCAGCTGGAGGTGAAGCAGCGCGAGTTCGCCGAGAAGCAGGGCGTTCGCCTCTACGGCGAGCTGGGGCACGGCAAGCACGGCTCCGAGGCCATCTGCCACAGCAAGATCCTGGAGGCGTACGCCGAGCCGGGGCAGATCATCATCGGCTCCGACAGCCACACGCCGCACGCCGGCGCCGTGGGCTGCGTGGCCTTCGGCGTGGGCACGACCGCCATCTTCAACTCGTGGATCACGAAGGACGTGCGCGTGGAGGTGCCCAGGTCCTTCCGCGTCCTCGTCCACGGCGAGAAGCCCGCGAACGTGTCGGCCAAGGACTTCATGCTGGAGATTCTGCGCCAGCCGTACATCAAGGACGGGCACGCCATCGGCCAGATCATCGAGTACGCCGGCCCCGCGGTGGAGGCGCTCAGCGTGGACGAGCGGGCGACGATGACCAACATGGCGGCCGAGGTGGGCGCCTTCACCGGGATCGTCGCCCCGGACGCGAAGACGGTGGAGTACCTGGTGGAGCAGCGCGGGATGAGCCGCGAGGACGCCGAACGGCTCTGCGACGGGCTGTTCAGCGACGAGGGCGCCGATTACGTGATGACGATCGAGATCGACGCCAGCACGCTGAAGCCGATGATCGCGCTCCCGGGCGACCCGGGGAACGGGCTGTACGTGCGGGACCTGCCGGAGACGGTGAAGATCGACATCGCCTACGCGGGAAGCTGCACGGCGGGGAAGAAGGAGGACATGGACATGTACGCGGCCGTGCTGCGCGAGTACGCCGAGCGCGGCGAGCGCAAGCCGGAGCACGTGCAGTTCTACATCCAGTGCGGCAGCCAGGAGGTGTACGCGTACTGCCAGGAGCAGGGGTACGACCGCATCTTCGAGGGCGTGGGCGCCACCTTCATCGAACCCAGCTGCGGCGCCTGCATCAACGCGGGCCCGGGCGTCAGCCGCAAGCCGACGGACGTGACCATCAGCGCCATCAACCGCAACTTCCCCGGCCGCAGCGGCCCGGGCCAGCTCTACCTCGCCTCGCCCTACACCGTGGCCGCGAGCGCCATGGCGGGCGAGATCGTGGCGTGGGAGCCGGAGCTGGCGGCGGTCTGACGGTGCGAGAGTGCGAAGGTGCGAGAGTGCGAAAGTGGCTCTCGCACCCATCGGCGTGACGAGCGCCGGTCCCGAGTGGGGCCGGCGCTTTTTTGTGCGATTCTCACGACGCTGTAGTACCGGCTGGCAATCACCTGTGCATACAAACGGACAGAGAGACGTCATCCTGAGGCCGGCCACACCGACGTTGCCTTCGGACGAACGGTTGCAGGCCGAAGGATCTATAGGTGAGGTCCGCACGTGCGCTTCCGAATTGCACGATCAATCCTCGAATCCGGTATAATCTTACGCGGAGACGCGGAGACGCGGAGACACGGAGAGCCCATCGCGAGGCGGGAGTTCTCCGCGTCTCCGCGTGAGCCGCCGCCGTTGCGGGTCCGGGGATTAACGGATGGATGGGGATGAGGATCTTCAAAGCGTAACGGACGCGGGGCTTGCGGCGTGCTGGCAGGATCCTCGCGGACGCCATACGTTTGTCCATCCGATCGGCCCATCACGATGAACGCGGCAGTTGCATGAGCGGCAGAATTCAGCAGGAGATCCGCCAGTCGAAGCCCCTGCCGCTGGCGGTGGAGGCGCACCTGAACGTGCAGCGCACCGCCACCGCGTTGCGCGACCTGGTCGAGCGCGAGACGCAGGCCGCCGGCGGGCTGAAGCAGGTGGAGTTCAACGTGCTGCGCATCCTCCGCGGCGCGGGGCCGGAGGGGCTGACGACGGAGCAGGTGCGCGACCGCATGATCTCGCCGGATGCCATGCTCCCGGCGGTGCTCGGCGGCCTGGCCAACCGCGGCCTCATCGAGCGCATCGAGCAGCGCCGCCGCATCAGCGCCGAGGGGCTGAAGATGCTCGCCACCCTCGACACCCGCATCGACGCCGCGCTCGCCGACCGCATCGGCCGCCTCTCCCCCGACGAGGCCCGCACCCTCATCGACCTGCTGGAGCGCCTGCGGGACTGAAGCTGAGGCTCCACGGTGGATCGGACACGTCAGCGCCGGACCTCCCGATGGAGACCCGGCGCTGTTACTTTGTTCGCTACCTACGCCAGCCGAGAGGAGGAACGATGCCACACACGCTCGACGCTCCGCCGGTTTCGCAGTTCTCCATGCCTGGGGAGATCAGTGCGTGGATCGACGAATTACGTCAGTGGAGAACGTCACCGCGGTTCGCGGACGCCGAGAGCCGCGAACGGCTGGAACGCGCGCTGGGAAAAGCAGAGAGGTGGCTGGTTCAGGCTCGCGGCTGGGCCGCTGACGGGTACTACGTCCTGATCGACCCTCCGGTCTCCGCTTTTTCACCGCCCGACGAAATCCGCGCCTGGATCCAGGAGCTTCGGTCCCGCGCCACGCGCGAGGAGTTCCAGTATCCCGTGGGGCAGCGGTGCCTGGATGGGGCTTTACGCGAGGCGGAAGATGCCCTCAGGTTCAGCCAGCGGCATTACGCAGACTGGGTGAAAGCGGAGCGAACCTTCGGCTGCGACGATGCAGAGCCTGACGCTCCCGCGTGACAGGAACCATCTGCGTGACTGCGCGACGAAGAAAGCGCCGGCTCCCGATCGATCGGGAGCCGGCGCTCTGGCTTCTGCCGAGATCGCGGGTGCGGCTACGCGGCCGCGGCGGCGTGCGTGGCGCCGGCGGTTCTGCGCAGCTTCTGCGTCAGGTCGGCGATCAGCACCTGGGCGAACGCGAGGGGGACCAGGCGGCTGTCGTTGCCGTCGTCGTCCATGAAGTGCCCCAGGGCGCCGGGCTGGTAGGTGTCGGCGAAGCGCTCCTCGGCCCACCCGTCCACCATCTCCGGCGGCAGGCCGGAATCCACGCGCACGGTGAGCGAGTCGTCGCCCTCCTCGAACGCCACGAAGCCGCCGAAGCGGTGCATGATCCCGTTGCTGCGGACGGCCTCGGCGGCGTTGCGGCGGAGAGTGAGCGTGGCGCGCACCTCGCTGTCGGGCGCGTCCCACTCGGGGATCTCGTAGCGCACCACCAGGTCGGCCCGCTCGGCCTGCGGCAGCACGTACTCCTTGCTGTCCAGCAGGTGCCGCGCGATGTGCTTCAGCACGTCGGCTTCCTTGTAGCCGCGCGTCTTCACGTCGCGCCGCAGCTTCCAGCGGAACAGCAGCTCGGGCTCGGGCTGGAGGAACACGGCCAGGTCGTACGCCGCGCGCAGCTCGTCGTTGGGAAAGCCCAGGAGCCCGCGGACCAGCACCACCTCGTTGGGGTCGACGGTGCGGATGGGGCCGAAGGTGCCGTCGGAGTGGTCGTAGCGCCGGTTGCGCACCGGGCGGCCGCGGCCCAGCAGCCGCAGGTGCTCCTGCATCAGCGGGAAGTTGTGCACCGACGGATGCAGGGCGGTCACGCCCAGCTCGGTACGCTCCGCGCGGGTATGGCGGTGGTAGTCGTCCAGCTCCAGCGTGGATACCCGGTCGGCCCCGATCAGCGAAGCGACCCCCTGCGCCACCGTGCTCTTGCCGCTCCCCGAGTCGCCCACGATGCCCAGAACGAAGGGGAGATGACCGTGATCGGTGCCCGGAATGCCGCTCATTCTGCGGCCGCGGCAGGGCGCGTCCCGCGCGTTGGCGCCATGAAGACCTCCCATTCAGGATTTGCGTAGAGCGTGCATGTTAGCGCGGCAGTCCCGCGGGCGAAAGGGAAATCGGGTTAGCGGTGCCTTATGATGCATTCCGTGCGCTGTGGCCACTCGTGAGTGCGTGAGTGCGTGAGTGCGTGAGTGCGTGAGTGCGTGTAGGTTGATGCGCGGGGCGGGATGGGGTCACATCGGGAACGATCGGGGAAGATGCCGGGCTACTGCGACGCGGCGCCGGGGCACGAGTGGCACGGGCCGTATCACGATCACGAGTACGGGTTTCCGCTGGCGGGCGATGACGAGCTGCTGGAGCGGCTGGCGCTGGAGATCAACCAGGCCGGCCTCTCGTGGCTCACTATCCTCAAGAAGCGTGACGCCTTCCGCCGCGCCTTCGACGGCTTCGACGTGGACCGCGTGGCCGCGTACGGGGATGCCGACCGCGAGCGGCTGCTGGCCGACGCCGGCATCATCCGCAACCGGCTGAAGGTCGACGCGGTGATCGAGAACGCGCGCCGCATCCAGCAGCTGCGCGCGTCGCACGGATCGTTCGCGGCGTGGCTGGACGCGCATCATCCCCTCTCCAAGGAAGAGTGGGTGAAGCTGTTCAAGCGCACCTTCCGCTTCACCGGCGGCGAGATCGTGGGCGAGTTCCTGATGAGCACCGGCTACCTCCCCGGCGCGCACCGCCCCGACTGCCCCGTGCACGCCCGCATCCTCGCCGCCGGCCCGGCGTGGGCGCGCCCCGCAGCACTGAAGCGCGCCACCGCGACGACGTCATCCTGAGTCGAACACCGCGCTACGCGCGACCACGATGGATGAAAGGGGGAGGCGTCCTCCAGAGCGGAACCGGCTGCCGAGCCGAACAGCCTCGCGCAGTTTGCGAGGCTTCCCGTAGTTGTTGCTGCGACTTTAGTCGCCGGTGAGGGGCAAGGCCGCGAACTTTCTATTCAGGCCGGCCACACCG
>NZ_DATIND010000081.1 GCF_035474595.1 Longimicrobium sp. | reverse complement strand
TCCTTCATGTAGCCGATGGAGAAGATGTGGATCAGCGACCCCACCCCGGTGATGATCAGCGTCATCAGGATGGAGAGCGGGTCCAGCTGCAGCCGCGCGGCGATCTGCAGGTTGTCGACGGCGATCCAGCTCCACCCGTCCGAAAGTGCGACGCGCGAATGCTCGCCGGCGCCGCGCATGGCCAGGAAGTTGAGCACCGCCACGATGAACGACGCGATCAGCACCCCCGGCGCGATCAGCGACGGCAGGGTGTGCGTGAACGGCTTCGGCCCGGCGGGCGCATGGTCGTCGTGCGCGTCGTGACCGTGCGCGTCGTGGGCCGCGTGCCCGTGAGCGACGTCGTGGCCGTGCGCGTGCGCGTCGTGCCCCGCGGCGGCGCGGTCGACGGGGTGCGCGTCGGTGCCGTGGTCGTGGTGTTCCTGCTCGCTGGGCTCCGTGGCGCCCACAGACGCGTGGGCCAGGGCGGGAGCGTGCGCGGGGACCGCGGCGTGGCCGTGGGCGTCGTGCGCGTGGTCGTAGTACGGGTCGCCCACCGGCGGCAGCTTCGGCAGCGCGCGCCGGGCGGCGATGACCGACAGGAGGCCGTTCACCACGAACCCGAGGAGCGGGAGGCCCACGATCAGCCAGGGGTACACCGGGTGGAACCCGGCTGCGCCGTGGCCCGCCGCGTCCGCGGCGCCCTGGACGGCCTGTGCCGCGCCGTGAGCCGCTTCTTGAAGGAGGAGCATCGGTCGCCCTACCACCTGAGCAGGCTGAAGTTCTTCATGTCCACCGACTCACGGTGCCGGAAGACGGCGATCATGATGGCGAGCCCCACCGCGGCCTCGGCGGCGGCGACGGCGATCACGAAAAAGACGAACACCTGGCCCTGCACCCCGGCGTAGGGCGAGAGCGCCACGAAGGCCAGGTTCACGGCGTTCAGCATCAGCTCCACGCACATGAACAGCACGATCGCGTTGCGGCGCACGATCACGCCGCCCACGCCGATGGCGAAGAGGATGGCGGACAGCCCCAGCGAGTAGCTCAGCGGAATCTGGTTCACGTCTACACCTTGCGCTTGGCCAGGACCACCGCGCCCACGACCGCCACCAGCAGCAGGATGGCCGTCGCCTGGAGCGGCACCACGTACTCGTTGTAGAGGGGGATCCCGATCAGCCCCACCACGCCGTACCGGGCCTGCTGCGTGGCCAGCGCCTCGGGCCCCGCCACGCTCCCCAGGTTGCGCGGCACGTCGACGGTGAAGGCGCGCGCCAGGAAGGCCAGGATGAGCAGCGAGGCCCCGCCCGCCGCGATCTTCCACCCCAGGCCGCGGATGTCCGGCTCGTAGTCGTTGCCCAGGTTCAGCAGCATGATCACGAACAGGAACAGCACCATGATGGCGCCCGCGTACACCAGGATCTGGATGATCCCGATGAAGTAGGCGCCCAGCAGGGTGTAGATGGCGGCCACGGAGAAGAACGAGGCGATGAGCCACATGGCGCAGGCGACCGGGTTCTTCCGGGTCACCATGGCCAGCGCGCTCCCCGCCGCGCACGCCGCGAAGAAGAAGAAAAATATCTGGATGATCATCGCATCCCGTCGGGTGGCTCAGCCCCACCGCGTCCCCGCCCCACTCCCGCCCGGGGCGAAATGAAAATCACCGCACCGACAACCGCCATCGGGTGGCGACGAGGATCGAATCTCCCCATCCTCCCGCCCGCCGTTTCGTACTTCCGTACTCCCCGTACTTTCGTACTTCCCTCACTCCCGCACTTCCGCACTCACGCACTCCCGCACTTCTTCACTCCCCCGCCGGATCGCTCGGGTCCCACAGCAGCGTCACCGGATGCGTCTGCGCCATCAGCCGGTCCAGGTCGTACACGAAGTTGTGGCGCGTGAACTCGGCGTTCTCGTAGTGGTTGCCCACGTGGATGGCCTCCACCGGGCACACCTCCTGGCACATCCCGCAGAAGATGCAGCGGAACTCGTCGATCTCGTAGACGATGGGGTAGCGGTTCCCCTGGTCGTCCTCGCCCGGCACCAGCTTGATGCAGTTGGCGGGGCAGATGGTGGGGCACAGGCCGCACGCCACGCACTTGGGGCGCCCGTCCTCGTGCTGCTCCATCACGTGCGTCCCCCGCCAGCGCGGACTGAGCTCCTTCTTCACGTCCGGGTACTGGATGGTCAACTCGCTGCGGTCGCCGGCCGACTTTGCCATGTGGCGGAAGGTCAGCGACATCCCCTTCAGCGTGGCCCGCATGTAGCTGCTCTTGCCGGCGGACCGCTTCATCACCTTTACGTTGATCGCCATCTTCAGCGCACCTGCTGGGCGTTGGCCACCACCGGCACCCGGCGCGCCTGCGCCCGGGCGCGCGCCGCCTCGCGGGCGACGCGGCGCTTCTCTTCCATGGCCCCGGTGCCGGTGAGCGTGTGTCCCTTGTCCATCACCCACACCACGATCGCCAGCATCGGCAGGTTCACCGCCGAGAGCGCGACCCCCCATTTCCACCCGTACTCCACGCCGAAGCTGTCCAGCGCCAGCACCGCCGCGGCCGTGACGACGACGGCGAAGAGCGCGGCCGGGAGCATGATCTTCCACCCCAGGTCCATCACCTGGTCGTAGCGGAAGCGCGGCACCGTCCAGCGCACCAGCATGAACACCAGGATGAACAGGAAGGTCTTCGCGCTGAAGGCGACGAGCGTGAGCAGCGTGATCCACCAGTGCGGCGCGTGGCCCACCCAGGCGCCGTTCAGCACGCCGTACATGTTGTCGCCCTGCCAGACGGGGATGTCCCACCCGCCCAGGAAGAGCGTGGCCATCAGCATCGACACGGTCAGCACGTGCGAGTACTCGGCGATGAAGAACATGGAGAACTTCATCGCGCTGTACTCGGTGTGGTAGCCGGTCACCAGCTCGCTCTCGGCCTCGGGAAGGTCGAACGGCAGCCGGTTGGTCTCGGCGAAGCAGCTGATCCAGAAGAAGAAGAAGGAGACGGCCAGCGGCACGATGAACCAGAAGTGCATCTGCTGCTGCTTCCACACGATCTCGCTGAGCGAGACGTTCCCCGTGACCATGAAGACGGACATCAGCGACAGGCCCAGCGCGATCTCGTACGAGATCATCTGCGCGCCCGCGCGGAGCCCGCCGAGAAGGGCGTACTTGTTGTAGCTGGCCCACCCCGCGATCACGATCCCGTAGACGCCCAGCGAGCTGAAGGCGAGGAGGAAGAGGATCCCCACCGGGAGGTCGGCGATGATCATGGGCACCACCCCCCACCGCGTGGGCAGCGGGCTGGCGAAGGGGATCACCGCGAAGGTGACCATCGCGGGGATGATGGAGAGCATGGGCGCCAGGGTGAAGAACACCCGGTTGGCCTCGGCCGGGTTGGTCTCCTCCTTCAGGATGTTCTTCAGCCCGTCTGCCGCGGGCTGGAGAAGGCCGCCGGGGCCCACGCGGTTGGGGCCCAGGCGGTCCTGCATCCACGCGCTCACCTTGCGCTCCATCAGCGTGAGCATGGCCACGATGACCAGCACCGCCACGAACACCACCAGCACCTTGATGATGGTGATCCAGTAGTACGCGGGGCCGGCGATCTCGTGGTACGTCGGTATGGTTGCCTGCATCGGCGGACTCGTCCGTCCTTGTCTCGCGATTTCGTTCCCCCGCCGTCCCCACGGACGGCGGGTCAGGTCGTCAGCTTCAGTCGCCCGCTTCGGCGAAGCTGGGGAGCGGCGCGCCCTGCTGCCCCAGCTCGGCCCACTGCAGCGCGCCGAACTCGGGGCGCACGCCGGCCAGCGCCGCGAAGGCGTCGGCCGCGGTGGCGGCGGGCGCGGCGTCGCTGATCCCGGCCAGCAGCACGCCCAGGATCTGCCACGCCGGGCGCGACATCCCCGGCGCCTGCAGCGCGGGCCAGAAGCGCTGCACCCGCTTCTGCACGTTGGTGAACGTCCCCTCCATCTCCGCGAACGTGGTCGCGGGAAGCACGAAGTGGGCGTTGCGCGCCGCGGGGGAAAGGAAGTGGCCCACGTAGACGTACACGCTGGCGTCCTGCCCGAACGTCTCCGGCGCGTCCGTCAGCTCGTCGCCCAGCACCCAGAGCACGCCGCCGTGCGCGGCCGACTGCTCCAGCCCGCCCAGCCCCTCGCGGTCGCCCACGCGGTTGAAGCCGAGCACGTCCGCGCCGTTGGAGTTGGCCGCGCGGTCGGTCCTGAGCGCCAGCGTGGGGAAGCCGGGGAGGACGACTTCCTCGCCCGTGGGGCAGCGGTAGACGCCGGTGCCGCCGCCGGTGGCGTCCATCACCCGGCGCAGCAGCCCCATGTCCTCGTTGGCCATGAAGGGCGACACGACGGCGCGCGCCTCGCCGCCCGCGGCCTCCTTCAGCGCCGCGGCCAGCCGCTTCAGCGCGTCAGACCAGGAGAGGGCGACGAACCGGTCTCCCTCCTTCACCATCGGCGCCTCGATGCGCGCGCCGCGGTTGATCCACTCGTAGTTCAGCCGGCCGTAGTCGCACATCCAGTGCGCGTTCACTTCCGGGTTGGGGCGCGGCTTGATGCGCATCACCTGGTTGTCGCGCGTTTCCAGGCGGACGTTGCACCCCTGGCTGCAGTTGGGGCAGATCGAGGGATTTCGATCGAGATCCCAGGCCCGCGCCTTGTGCAGGAAGTCCTTGGAGACCAGCGCGCCCACCGGGCAGATGTCGACGATGTTGTCGGCCCAGAGGTTCCCCTCCAGCCCCTCGTCGAAGAAGGTGTCGATGACGTTGCGGTGCCCGCGCTGCACCACCGCCAGGCGCTCGTCCTGCGCGACCTCGCGCATGAAGCGCACGCAGCGGGTGCACATCACGCAGCGGTCGGCGTAGAACAGCACGTCGCCGCCGAAGTCGTCGCGCCCCAGCACGCGCTTGGGCTCGAGCGAGCGCCCCATCGCGCGCCCCTCGGCGCTGGTGTAGTCCTGCAGCTTGCACTCGCCGCTCTGGTCGCAGACCGGGCAGTCGAGCGGGTGGTTCACCAGGTAGAACTCCAGCACGCCCTGCCGGGCCTCGAGCGCCTTCTCGCTCTGCGTGTGGATCACGTTGCCGTCGGCCACGGTCGCCACGCAGGCGGGCTGCAGCTTGGGCACCTTCTCGATCTCCACCAGGCACATGCGGCACTGCGCCGGGGCGGTGAGCCCCGGGTGGTAGCAGTAGTGCGGGACGTCCACCCCCGCCATCGCCGCGGCATCGAGGATGCGCGTGCCCTTGGGCACGTCCAGCTCCATGCCGTCGATGGTGATGTGGACCGTCTCGGCGGTCGGGTTCGCGTCGGCCATCGCCGATTACCTCTCCAGTTCGGTCTAGCGGACGGAGCCGGGCTCGGCGCCGGTCATCCCCGCCCCGGCCAGCGCGGGCTCCTTCGCCATCAGCGCCTCGTAATCACCCCGGAACTTCTGGATGCTGCTGGTGATGGGCGCCGCGGCGGCGTCGCTCAGCACGCAGATCGTCTTCCCGCTCATGTTGTCGGAGATCTGCAGCAGCGTGTCGATGTCCTCGGGCACGCCGCGTCCCTGCTCGATGCGGCGCAGGATCTTGGCGGCCCACGCGGTGCCCTCGCGGCAGGGGGTGCATTGCCCGCAGCTCTCGTGGGCGTAGAAGTCCACCATCCGCCGCACCTGCTTCACCACGTTCGTCGTCTCGTCCATGACGATGACCGAGCCGCAGCCGAGCATCGTCCCCGCGGCGGCCATGGCCTCGTAGTCCATCCCGATGTCCAGCTCGTCGGCGGTGAGGATGGGGACGGAGCTGCCGCCCGGGATCACCGCCTTGATCGGCCGCCCGTCGGGGGTGCCGCCGCAGACGTCGTAGATGAACTCCTTGAAGTTGAAGCCCAGCGGCACCTCGTAGTTCCCGGGGCGCTTCACGTGCCCCGAGACGCAGAAGAGCTTGGTGCCCACCGACTTCTCCGTGCCCCACTGCTTGTACCAGTCGGCGCCGTTCTGCACGATGTGCGCGGCGGCGATCAGGCTCTCCACGTTGTTCACCGCCGTGGGCTTGCCGAAGGCGCCGGCGATGGCCGGGTAGGGCGGCTTCACGCGGGGCTCGCCGCGGCGGCCCTCCAGCGAGTTCAGCAGCCCCGTCTCCTCGCCGCAGATGTAGGCGCCCGCGCCGATGGAGAGGACCACGTCGATGTCGATCCCCGTCCCCAGGATGTTCTTCCCCACGTAGCCGGCGGCGTAGGCCTCCTCGATGGCCTTCGCCATGATCTGCGCGGCCTCGAAGAACTCGCCGCGCACGTAGATGTAGGCGCGCTCGGCGTTGATGGCGTACGCGCCGATGACGCATCCTTCCACCAGCGCGTGCGGCGTCCACCGCATGAGCTCGCGGTCCTTGAAGGTGCCGGGCTCGCTCTCGTCGGCGTTGCAGACCAGGTAGTGCGGCGTGCCGGGCACCTTCTTGGGCATGAAGCTCCACTTCAGCCCCGTGGGGAAGCCCGCGCCGCCGCGGCCGCGCAGCCCCGACGCCTTCACGGTGTTGACGATCTCCTCGCGCGGAGTCGCCAGCGCCTTGCGGAGCGCCTGGTATCCGCCGCGCTGCTCCCACCCCTTCAGCGTCCGCGCCTCGGGGTCGCCGAAGTAGCGGGAAAGGATGCGGACTTCTTTCGGGTGCGTGTATGGATACGCCATCGGGTTTCGCTTCGGGTAACCGGCACCTAGGTCCTAAGTCCTAAGTCCTAAGTCCTAAGTCCTAAGTCCTAAGTCCTAAGTCCTAAGTCCTAAGTCCTAAGTCCTAAGTCCTAAGTCCTAAGTCCTAAGTCCTAAGTCCTAAGTCCTAAGTCCCAAGTCCCAAGTCCCAAGCCCTGAGTCCTGAGTGATCTGCTCGCCGTCCAACTTGGGACTTAGGACTTGGGACTCAGGACTTCTTTTCCTTCCCTACGTCAGCATCGCCAGGATGTCCGGCACGTTCTCGGGCCGGACGTTCTCCAGGTACCGCTCGTTCACCTGCACCGCCGTGGGGAAGCCGCAGGCGCCCAGGCACTCCACCTCCATCACCGTCCACAGGCCGTTGGCGCTGGTCTCGCCCGCCTCGGTGCCGGTGTGCTTCAGGAACGCCTCGAACACCGCGTCGCCCCCGCACAGATTGCAGGAGATGTTGGTGCACACCTGGATCAGGTACTTCCCCACCGGGCCCAGGTTGTACATGGTGTAGAAGCTGGCCACGCCGCGCACGTACGCCGGCGCCAGCTCCAGCCGCTCCGCCACCTCGTCCATCGTCGCCGGGCTCAGGTAGCCGCGGATCTCGTGCGCCATGTGCAGCGCCGGGAGAAGCGCGTTCTGCCGGTCCGGGTACTCGCCCAGGATCTTCTGCAGGCGCTCCTCATACGGCCCCACGAAGATCGGCGCCTCGGGGTCCTTCTCCGCGATCTGGTACGGCATCGAGCCGGCGACCACCGGGAGGCCGCCGTCCTTCGGGCGCACTCCCACGTAGGCGTTGCCGCGCACGTCCGCCTCGCTGAGCTGCGCGAACTCGCCGGTGTCGCCCGCCCAGCCGGGGTTCTGCTTCGCCTCGGGCCAGGAGGACGGCGGCGAGTCGGGCTGCCCTGCCTTCGGGGCGCTCATCGGTCGATCTCTCCCAGCACGATGTCGAGCGACGCGTTCACCGCGATCACGTCGGAGAGCAGCGCCCCCTCGATCATGTGCGGGATGGCCGCGATGTTGATGAAGCTGGGCCCGCGCACCCGCCAGCGGACGGGCTTCGCGCCGCCGTCGCTCACCACGTACATCCCCAGCTCGCCCTTCGACGACTCCACGCTGAACCAGCTCTCGCCCACCGGAGCGCGCACGCCCTCCATCACCACCTTGAAGTGGTGGATCATGCTCTCCATGTCGTTCATCGCCGCCGTCTTGGGCGGAAGGATGACGCGCGGGTCGTCCACGTTGATGGAGCCGCTGGGAAGGCGGTCGATGGCCTGGCGGAGGATGCGCACGCTCTGCCGCATCTCCTCCATCCGGCAGAGGTAGCGGTCATAGATGTCGCCGTGCTCGCCCACGGGCACGTCGAAGTCGTACGTCTCGTAGTCGTAGTACGGCCGGTCCTTGCGCACGTCGTAGCTGACGCCCGACGCGCGGAGGTTGGGGCCGCTGAGCCCCCAGTTCACCGCGTCCTCGCCGCTGATGGAGCCCACGCCCTGCGTCCGGCCCACCCAGATGGCGTTGTTGGTCAGCAGCGTCTCCACCTCGTCCACGACGGGGAGGAAGTTGTCGAGGAACTCGTTCAGCTGCGCGATCCACCCCGCCGGCAGGTCGGCCATCATCCCCCCGATGCGCGTGCTGGAGGTGGTGATGCGGGCGCCGGTGAAGCGCTCGTGCAGGTCGTAGATCTTCTCGCGCTGCTGGAAGGTGTAGAGGAAGACGGTGAAGGCGCCCAGGTCGATGGCCGTGGTTCCCAGCCAGAGCAGGTGGCTGAAGATGCGGTCCAGCTCCATGCAGATGACGCGCACCACCTTGCAGCGCTCGGTGACGGTGATCCCCATCAGCTTCTCGACCGCCATGGCGTAGGCGCAGTTGTAGATCAGCGGCGCCAGGTAGTCCATGCGGTCGGTGAGCGGGACGATCTGGTTCCAGTCGCGGTACTCGCCCAGCTTCTCGAACGACGAGTGCAGGTAGCCGATGTGCGGGATGCAGCGCACCACCGTCTCGCCGTCCAGCTCCAGCACCAGGCGCAGCACGCCGTGCGTGGCCGGGTGCTGCGGGCCGATGTTGATGAGCATGTGCTCGCCGGCGATGTCCTCGTGCACCTCGTACGCCTCGCCCTCGTGCGGGACGATGGGCGCGTGCACCAGGCTGCCGCCGGGGGCCATCTCGGGGTTGCGCGTGACGTTGTAGATCAGTCTGCGGAGCGCCATCTCAGCCTGCCCCTCCCATTCCGCCGAACTGTCCCTGCGGAGATCCGCCGGCCTCGCCCTGGTCGAACGGGTCGGGCACGCTCTGCCCCAGCACGTGGGCGATCTCCAGCTCCATCGGCGAGTAGTGGTCTTCGGTCTTCATCGCCAGCGCGCGGCGGGTCTGCTCGGCGCGCGAGAAGCGGCCGCGCAGCGGGAAGTCCTTCCGCAGCGGGTGCCCCTCGGCGTAGTTGTACGGCATCAGGATGCGGCGCAGGTCCGGGTGGCCGCGGAAGACCACGCCGAACATGTCGTACACCTCGCGCTCCAGCCAGTCGGAGGCGCGCCAGAGGTGGAACACGCTGTCGATCTCCAGCGCCTGCAGCGGCAGCTCGCACTTCACCCGCAGGTTCAGCCGGTTGGGGATGGACCAGAGCTGGTATACCACCTGGATCTCCCGCCCGCCGCCGTAGTCCACGGCGGTGAGGTCCTGCAGGAAGTCGTAGCGGTGGGCCGGCTCGTCCTTCAGCCACCCCAGGATCTCCAGGTTCCGCGCCGCGGGCACGTACACGATGTGCTCGTCTCCCGCCACCACCTCGTGGCGCAGCACCGCGTCGCCGAAGCGCTGGCGGAGCGCGTCGACGCTGGGGTGCGGCGGCAGGGCGCCCGCCTGCGGAGGCGTGGCGTCGTCGCCGGCATCCGAGGGGCGGGGGCCCTGGTCGAGGCCTTCGAGGCCTTTCCTGAACGAATCGCTTTCGCTCATCTAACCCGGGATAGTCCTAAGTCCTGAGTCCTAAGTCCCAAGTGCTTTTTCACTTAGCACTAAGGACTTAGCACTTAGGACTTCAGTTATGGCCTTCGATCCGAAACCCGTACGACCGCGCCCGTGCTCACCAGCCCGCTCGAGCGGTTCTGGTTCGTGGAGTTGCCGAACGGGGCGGTGATGGCCTCGACCACTTCCTTCGGCAGGTACGAGCCGGTCTCGGGGAGCTGGTCCACCGCGTTCCACTCGTCCTCGCTGGTGGGCGCCGAGTTCCGGATCTTCTCCTGCACCAGCAGGATGCCGTAGATCAGTCCCTCGGGGCGCGGCGGGCACCCCGGCACGTATACGTCCACGGGGATGATGGTGTCGATCCCCTGCACCATGCTGTACACGTCGAACACGCCGCCGCTGCTGGCGCAGGCGCCCATGGAGATGCACCACTTGGGGCTGGGCATCTGCTCCCAGATCTTCTTCAGCACCGGCGCCATCTTGTAGCTCACCCGCCCCGCGCAGATCAGCAGGTCGGCCTGCCGCGGGCTGAAGCTCATCCGCTCCATCCCGAAGCGCGCCAGGTCGTAGCGGGTGGCCGCGGTGGCCATCATCTCGATGGCGCAGCACGCCGTGCCGAAGGGCATGGGCCACAGCGAGTTCGTGCGCGCCCAGTTCACCACCGACTCCAGCTTGGTGGTGAGGAAGCTGGGCTGGCCGGTGAACAGCCCGCCCTGCGCGAGGCCGGCGTCGGCCGCTTCCTTCTGCACCGAGCCCGGCGCGCCGGTGTGCACCGCGGGCGCGTCCGGGCCCTTCTTCTCTATCGGCTGCATGTCGTTCAATCCCATTCCAGCGCTCCCTTCTTCCACTCGTAGACCAGCCCCACCGTGAGGATGAAGATGAACACCATCGCGGCGGCGAAGCCTCCCCACCCCAGCGCCCGGGCCGACACGGCCCAGGGGAGGAGGAAGACCGTTTCCACGTCGAACACGATGAAGAGGATCGCCACGACGTAGAACTTGACCGAAAAACGCTCGCGCGTGCTGCCCAGCGGGGTGATGCCGCTTTCGTACGGCGAAGCCTTGACCTTGGTCTGCTTCCCCGGGCTCAGCACGTTCGACAGGATGACCATTCCGATCGCCTGCGCGATGCTCAGCGCGAGCAGGATCAGCACGGGCAGATACGGACGGAGCATCGTTGCCGGACCTCGGTTCGGTCGCGAGTTTGTGAAATCCTTCACTTGTCAGGAGCCGGGCCAAGATACTGCCCGCGCGCGAGCAGTGTCAAGCAGCGGCGGGGCTTGCTGGGGCCTGTCCGCGCGCGTACGTTGGCCGCTCGTTCCCGGCTTCCCGGAGTGCGTGCGGATACCCCCGCGTACGGGTTCCGTTCGCCCCGTCCGGCCAGGCTCTCCCGCCGCCTTCAAGTCTCGTTCCCCCATGAGCATCAGGCCCGACAGCTGGATCCGCCGGATGGCCCGCGAGCACGGGATGATCGAGCCGTTCGAGGACGCGCAGGTGCGCGGAGGAACCATCAGCTACGGAGTGTCGAGCTACGGCTACGACATGCGGGTGGCCAGCGAGTTCAAGATCTTCACCAACGTCAACAACGCCATCGTCGACCCCAAGGCGTTCAGCGACAAGTCTTTCGTGCCATTCGAAGGCGATGTCTGCATCGTCCCCCCGAACTCGTTTGCCCTTGCGAGATCGGTGGAGTACTTTCGTATCCCCCGGAACGTAATCACACTTTGCGTCGGAAAATCGACTTACGCGAGGTGTGGGATAATTACAAATGTTACACCCTTCGAGCCGGAGTGGGAGGGGTACGTGACGCTGGAGATCAGCAACACCACGCCGCTCCCCGCCAAGATCTACGCGAACGAGGGGATCGCGCAGGTGATCTTCTTCGAGAGCGACACGCCGCCGGACGTGAGCTACGCCGACCGGAAGGGGAAGTACCAGGGGCAGATCGGGGTGACGACGCCGCGGCTGTGAAGCGCCCCGAATAGAATTCGGGGGCAACGACGGCACAAAGTCCCTGCGGGACTGCTGCCTTGCCTCTTGGCGGCAAACCCGACGAGGTGCTGGGAAAGATTGTTGGGCGGTAGTGATGAGGTATCCCCCGCGCGCCGATGCCGGGGCGCAGTCCCGCAGGGACTTTGTGCGGTTGTTGCCGGTGAATTTCATTCACCGGTCGCGGGGCGCGCATCGTGCAGCGGCGGGCGCGCCGGCTTGGACGCGCGACCGTGATCGAGATCGAACGACGACGGTTTTCCGTCTCCACCTATCTGCCCGAGTGCCGGACCCGAGTGTGATGACGCAGACGCCCGTTACCCCCAAGCAGCTCGACGCCATCCGCGAGGTGGTGAACATCGGCGCAGGCCACGCCGCCACCAACCTGTCGGCGCTCACCGGGCTGCGGGTGATGATCTCCGTCCCCCGCATCCAGTTCGCCAGCGGCGACGCGGAGGTGGCGCAGGAGCTGCCCGGGAGCGGGCCGCTCGTCGTGGTCGCCGTGCCCATCATCGGCGTGACCGAGAGCGGCGGCGAGCGCGCGAGTCTGATCCTGGCGCGCGACACGGCGCTGCGCATGGTGTCGCTGATGCTGCGCCGCCAGCCCAGCGACTCCATCGGCCCGCTGGAGCAGAGCGCGCTGAGCGAGATGGGGAACATCGTCTGCGCCGCCTACGTGGGCGTGCTGGGCACCTTCCTGGGCAAGGGCGTGATGATCGGCACCCCCGAGCTGCACGAGGGCGGGCGCGCCGACCTGGCCCACCACGTGAGCGGGCTGATGATCGAGACCGACTTCTCCTTCCTGGACACCACCTTCGAGGGCGTGTTCGTCCTCTCGCACAGCGACGTGTCGTTCTCGTCGCTGCTGCGCGCGCTGGGCTTTACCGACGTGGCCGCCTGAGCGTGGGAGTACGAACGTACGAAAGCACGGGAGTACGATCCTCCCGATGACTCCGCTCCCGGCGCGGGCGCGATGACGGCGGGCGACTTCTCGGCCGCGGCGCGGGCGGACCACTGGGACGCGCTCGGGCGCGAGGAGTGGGACCTGCTGGTCGTCGGCGGGGGGATCACCGGCGCGGCGGCGGCGCGCGACGCGGCGGGACGGGGACTCAACGTCGCGATCGTGGATGCGGGGGATTTCGGGACGGGGACGAGCAGCCGGTCGTCGCGGCTGGTCCACGGCGGGCTGCGATACCTGGAGACGTACGACTTCGGCCTCGTGTTCGAGGCGAGCGCAGAGCGGCGCCGGCTCCTGGAGCTGGCGCCGCATCTCGTGCATCCCCTGCCCTTCGTCTTTCCCGTCTACCGCGGTGGCCCCACGCCCTTCCTGATGCTGTGGGCGGGGATGTGGCTGTACGACGCGCTTGCCCTCTTCCGCAACATCCGCGGGCACCGCATCCTCTCGAAGGACGACCTGGCGAAGGAGGAGCCGGAGCTCAGGCGCGACGGGCTGGCGGGCGCGGCGATGTACTACGACGCGGCGGTCGACGACGCGCGCCTCACCCTGGCCAACGCCCGCGGCGCGCACGAGTCCGGCGCCGCCGTGGTCCCGCATGCGGAGGTCGTCCGCTTCCTGAACGAAGGGAAGGGAGTCCGAGGAGCGCGGGTTCGCGACCGGCTTACGGGCGCGGAGACGGAGGTGCGCGCGCGGGTGACGCTGAACGCCACCGGGCCGTGGAGCGACGCCGTGCGCCGGCTGGCCGACCCCGCCGCGAAGCCGCGGCTGCGGCCCACCAAGGGTGTGCACATCCTGGTGGAGCGGGCGCGGATCGGGAACCGGCGCGCCATCACCTTCCAGTCGCCCATCGACGGGCGGGTGATGTTTGTGCTGCCGTGGGGCGACTTCACCTACGTGGGGACGACGGACACCGACTACGCCGGCTCACCGGGCGACGTGCGCGCCGACGCGGCAGACGTGGAGTACCTGGTGAAATCCGCCAACTCCGTGTTCCCCAACGCGCGGCTGACGACGGCCGACGTGGTGAGCACCTGGGCGGGGATCCGGCCGCTGCTGGCGCCGCGCGCCGCGGGGGCCAAGGAGAGCGCCACCAGCCGCGAGCACGAGATCTGGTGGGACAGGTCGGGGCTGCTGAGCATCGCCGGGGGGAAGCTGACCACCTACCGGGTGATGGCCGAGCAGGTGGTCGACCGCGCCACGCGCCGCCTCCGCGACGATTACAAGGTGGAGAGCGGGATCTCGCCGACGGAGGACCTCCCGCTCCCCGGCGCGCCGCACGAGCCGTGGGACGACTTCGCCGCGCGGATCGAGCGCGACGCGGCCGCGCTGGGGATCGACGCCACCGCGGCGAAGCATCTCGCCCGCGCCTACGGCGAGGACGCGGAGATGCTGATCGACTCGATCCGTGCCGACCGGGCGCTGGGCGAGCGCATCGTGCCGCGCTTCCCCTACCTGTGGGCCGAGGTGCCGCACGCCGTCCGCCACGAGATGGCGATGACGCTGGACGACCTGCTCGTCCGCCGCCTGCACCTGTTCTACGAAGCGCGCGACGGCGGCCTGTCCGTCGCCCATCAACTGGCGGAGCGGATGGCGCGCGAGCCCGGCATCGGGTGGGACGCGGCGGAAACCGGGCGGCAGGTGGAGCGCTACCGCGCGGCCGTCGAGGCGACGCGGGGATTCGGGACGGGAGCGGGGGGATGAGGAGCGCCAGACTCTTCATCGCCCTGCTGCTGGTGCCGCTGGCGGCGTGCCCGGGCCCGCCGCCGGGGAAGGGGCCGAAGGCGGCGCAGGGATACCAGCGCTCCGCCGCCGTCATCGCGGCGCTGGCGCGGTACCGCGGCGACACCGGCCGCTACCCGGCGCAGCTGCGCGACCTGGCGCCGCGCTGGATCGCGCCCGCCGCGCTGGAGCCGCCGGTGCAGCCGCAGTACCCGTTCGAGTACGTCGGCACCGGCGACGGCTACCTGCTGAAGTTCCGCTACTCCGGCCCCGGGATGAACGACTGCGAATACTCGCAGCCGCCCGGGAAGTGGCAGTGCGGCGGGCATTACTGAGCGAAGCCGGGAAGACGATTCTCTCGGAGTGAGGTGGAGGGCGGGGAGGACGGCGGCGCTACGGCCGCTCGACGGACATCCTCCCGGCTTCCTTGTTGAATCCGCTTCCGTCGCCTACGATTTGGGGAAGCACGCATCGCCATCCGTCTTCCTCTCCCGCCCAGAGGTGGCCCATGCCCCACCGCCCGTGGACCAGCCACTACGTCCAGGGAACGCGTACCGAAATCCCCCCCATCCCCTACAAGCACCTGCCGGACATGTTTCGCTACGTGGCCAGCCAGTTCGGGCCGCGCACGGCGTTCACGCAGTGCATGCCCAACGGGATGGACGCGTCGCTCACCTTCGCGCAGACGGACCGGCTGAGCGACGCCTTCGCCGCGTACCTGCGCGAGACGCTGGGGCTGCAGGCGGGCGACCGGGTGGCGGTGCAGCTTCCCAACTGCCTGGCGTACGTGGTGGCGGCGTTCGGCATCCTGAAGGCCGGCTGCATCCTGGTGAACACCAACCCGCTCTACACCGCGCCCGAGATGACGCACCAGTTCTCGGACTCGGGCGCGCGGGCGCTGGTGATCCTCGACATGTTCGCCGACCGCCTTCCCGCCGTCGTCCCCGCCACGAAGGTCGAGACGGTGGTGCTGGTGAGCATCGCGGAGATGTTCGCGCCGCTGCGCCGCATCCTCATCAAGACGGTGCTGAAGCACGTGCGGAAGGAGGTGCCGAAGCCGAAGGTGGCGCACACCACGTTCTCCGCGGCGATGAAGGCCGGGAAGGCGGCGCTGAAGACGGCGAAGGTGCCGCACTACGTGGCACACCTGGAGCTGGACGACGGAGCGGCACTGCAGTACACCGGCGGCACCACGGGCGTCAGCAAGGGCGCCCTGCTCACGCACCGCAACCTGCTGGCGAACACCATGCAGCTGGAGGAGGTCAGCCAGCACTTCCTGCGCACCGGCGAGGAGTGCGTGCTGACGGCGCTCCCCTTCTACCACATCTTCGCGTTCACGGTGAACCTGCTGCTGTTCTACGCCGTGGGCGCGCGCGACGTGATGGTGCCCAGCCCGCGGCCGATCACCGCCCTGAAGAAGGCGTGGGCGAAGTACCCCATCACCTGGTTCACCGGCGTGAACACGCTGTACAACGCGCTGCTGAACGAGGAATGGTTCCGCAGCGCTCCGCCGAAGCACCTGGTCGCCTCGCTGGCCGGGGGGATGGCGCTGCACTCGGCCGTGGCCGCGCGGTGGAAGGAGGTGACGGGAACGCCCGTCGTGGAAGGCTACGGGCTTACGGAGACGTCGCCGGTGGTGACCTTCAACCCCATCGGGGGACTGGTGAAGGACGGGACGATCGGCGTCCCGCTCCCCTCGACCGACCTGATCCTGGTGGACGAAGCCGGCGCGCCGGTGGCCGAGGGCGAGCCCGGCGAGCTGCTGGTGAAGGGACCGCAGGTGATGCCCGGCTACTGGCAGCGCCCCGACGAGACCGCGAAGGTGATCGACGCCGACGGCTGGCTGCACACCGGCGACATCGCCGCGATGGACAGCGACGGCTACGTGCGGATCGTGGACCGGAAGAAGGACATGATCCTGGTGAGCGGCTTCAACGTCTACCCGAACGAGGTCGAGGAGGTGATCGCCCAGCTCGCGGAGGTGGCCGAGGTGGGCGTGATCGGCGTTCCCGACGAGCGCACCGGCGAGGCGGTGAAGGCGGTGATCGTGAAGAAGAGCGCCGCGCTGACCGCCGAGGACGTGGTCCGCCACTGCCGCGAGCAGATGACCTCGTACAAGGTGCCCAAGCAGGTGGAGTTCCGCGCCGAGCTCCCCAAGAGCAACGTGGGCAAGATCCTGCGCAAGGACCTGCGCACCGCCCCGCCGCAGGAGGCGAAGGCGGCGGTCTAGACGCGCAAGTCGGCCGGCGCAGACTTCCCCGACGACGTCATCGCGTGGTGAAGAGAAAGGCGCGGGCGCAGCCGGTCACCGGCGACTGATGAAGTCGCAGCAACAACTACGGGAAGCCTCGCAAACTGCGCGAGGCTGTTCGGCTCATTCCGCAGCATCGGTGCTCACGATCGATCTCCTTTCACCCTCCCTGGACGCGCCCGGTCGGGACGACTCAGGATGATACCATTTCCTTAAGCTGATTGTGCAGAATAGATGTTCCGCAGGTACTCGTAGCCGGTGATGGAGGCGAGAGTTTCGTTGGAGTAGTTGCGAAGGATCGTGGCCACACGCTCCTTCAGCGCGGCGAGGTCGGCGGGCA
>NZ_DATIND010000080.1 GCF_035474595.1 Longimicrobium sp. | reverse complement strand
GGGCGACCCGGATGCCGGGTCGCCCGCCGATCGTCATCTCCCTCCCCTGATCGAAATCAGCCCTCGTTCACCGTGGCGCCGATGCCGAGGCCGTTCAGCGCACCGCTGGCGGCCCACGCGGCCACCTCCTCGCGGGCGTAGTCGTAGCCGACCTTCACCAGCTTGTCGAGCGAGTCGAAATCCATCAGGCGGAACCCGTCGATGGGCGGGCGCAGGGCGAAATCCGAGGCCGCGATCGCCTCGCGCTCGCCGCGCGCGCTGTGCAGCATCGACGCGCGGAGCGCCAGCTCCATCAGCGACGGGAACTTGATGCGGCGGCGGCGGAACACGCGGTCGCGCACGATCTCCATCGGGCGCGGGATGCGCTGGCAGACGAACTGCGCGTCCTCTTCCACCGACACCTCGGCGGCGATCACGGTGCCGCACCCCATCCGCCGCGCCACGTCGGCCGGCAGGTTGTTCAGCAGCGCGCCGTCGCACAGCAGGCTGCCGTCCAGCAGCACCGGCTGCGCCGCGCCGGGGAGCGACGCGCTGGCCGTGCACGCCCACATCAGCGAGCCGCGGCGGTGGATCATCATCTCCGCCGTGCTCAGGTTGCTGGAGATGCAGAAGTAGGGCGTCCACAGGTCCTCGATCTCCGTGTCGCCGTACAGCAGCCTGCCGATGAGCCCGGACTTGCGGGTGCTGATGATGGAGATGACGGGGATGGCGTACACCCGGTGCGGGCGGATCTCGACCCAGATGCGGCGGTTCATCTCCACCGCCCGCTCCGTGCTCCACCCCATGGCCACCTGCGCGGCGATGGCCGCGCCCATGCTGGTGCCGCCGATCAGGTCGATGGGCACCCCCGCCTCGCGCAGCGCCTGCACCATCCCGATGTGCGCGAAGCCGCGCGCGCCGCCGCCGCCCAGCACCAGCGCCACCGCGCGCCCCGCCGCGTGCCGCGCCAGCCGCCCCATGTCCTCGCCGCTCCCCCAGCGCAGGTGGTGGTGATGCTCCACGGCGCGGCAGTCCAGCCACGCGCGGGTCCCCGTGGGCAGGCGGTGCGCGCCCTCGGGGTGGATGAGCACCAGCCACTGCCGCGCGTCGGTCAGCCGGCGGGGATGGTTCAGCAGCGCGCGCTCCACCCCGCCCGGCTGCGGATCCTCGTCGGCGCGGGCCAGGAGGAGGACGCGGTCGGCCTGGTGCAGGCAGCGGCGCGTCCAGGCGGTGGGCTCGGCGTCGGCCTCGAACACCAGGAAGCGGTGGCTGGCCTCGCGCGCCTCGATCCAGGCCAGCAGCCGCGCGCTGTCGGGCGTGTCCTCGGGCGCCTGCGCGATCCCCGCCTCGCCCGCGTACTGGTCGACCGTGGCGGCGCTGAGCCGCAGCACCGGGCCGAACGAGCGCAGCGCCTCGGCCAGGCGCTCGCAGAAGGCGGCCACGGGCGCGCCCGGGCTGGCGGCGAGAACGGCCAGGTTGGTGACGCGCGCCCCGGTCGCGTGCGTGTTGGCGCGGTTCAGCCGCGCGACCAGCCCGGCGGCCACGTGCCGCATCAGCTGCGGGCGGGTGGAGACCAGCGCGTCGAACTCGGCGTTGGTGAACTGCACCAGCACGCTGTCGCGGATGGCGCTGGCGCGGGCGGTGCGCGGCGCGCCGGTGAAGAACGCCATCTCGCCCATGCTCTGCCCGCGCCCCGCCTCGCCGACCGGCCGCGCGATGCCGTCGCCGTCCACCACTTCCACCAGCAGCCGGCCGCTGACCACGAAGTACAGGCCGTTGGCGGGGTCGCCCTGCTCGAACAGCAGGTCGCCGCGGTCCAGGTACACCCAGTCGGCGGCGCGCTCCACGTCGTCCAGCAGCCGCGCGTCCAGCGCGCCCAGCACCGGCGCCAGCCGGCAGAGAAGCTGCCGCGCGTGCATCCGGGCAATGGCGTCGCGCAGCGCGGCGTCGCCCGCCTCCAGCGCGTCGGCCACGCCGCAGGGGATGCGCGCCACCGAGGCCGCGCCGGCCGCGCGCACCTGCACGGTGCGCTCCACGCCGGCCAGCGTCTGCTGCCGGTCGAACACCTCGCCCGGCTCCATCCAGCGCAGCGCCTGCCCGCCCTCCTCCACCGCGTCCAGGTGCCCGTCCACCACCACGAACAGCCCGTCGGACGCGGGGCCGGAGAACACGTCCTCGCCGTCGCTCAGGGGGATGGCGACGGCCGCGGCGGCCAGCGCGTCGAGCGTGGCGGCGGCTACGGACGCGAACAGCGGCACCGAGCGGATCGCGGCGTCGGGATCGAGCGATGGAGATGCGGAGGACTGCATGGGAGGCACGCGCGGCCAGAGGGTCCGGGCGGTGGGCGTTCACCCGGAAAGTTCGGCACCGCACCGGCTTGGCGCAAGCGGGGGATGCGGATCGCGATGACGACCGTGGGGAGGAGAAAGGCGGCTGAAGCCACGGCTACAACGGCCCGAAGTCCGCCTGCGCGCCGCCTGCGCGGACTCCGGATACTCGAGATCCCGTGCGCGAGTGAACCCGAAATCACCAACCACTATGCACGATCAACTCGCAAAAACGTCATCCTGAGGCCGGCCACGAGGAAACTGCCCCTGCACCACGACTCGTTGGCCGAAGAATCGATAACCAGTCACCACACGTCCGCTGCGAAATCGCAGAGGTTGTCACGATTTCCCGATGTGGCTGGCGTTTTCGCCATGAGCACTCTGGGCGAAATCGAAGCCGCGTTCAGCCATCTCTCTTCCGAAGAGCTCTCGCAGTTCCGCGAGTGGCTCGTCGAGTTCGACGCGCGCGTCTGGAATCGCAAGCTCGAGTTGGATGTCGCGGGCGGGAGACTCGACGAGCTTGCCCGCGGAGGCTTTCGACGAACATCGCCGCGGCCGCACGCGGCTGCTGTAACCCGACCCACGGGCCGTCACCGCGGCAGGCGCGGGCCGCCGAAGGAGATGCGCAGCCCCAGCAGCGCGTCCACGGTCGCGACGTTCAGGCCGAGAACCTTCTGCACCTGGCTTTCGAAGCGCACGGCGACGGGGCCCAGCGCCTGCTCGGTTCCCAGACGTACGCCGCCGATGAGATAGGGTCCATCCGCGTCGAACACACCCGCGTCGGCCCCGACGATCAGCGCCGACCCCAAGCTCCCCGGCACTCGCCACTCGGCGCCGAGCGTGGTGGAGACAGGGTCGTCGCACGGCTCCAGATTGTCGTTGCAGGCCAAGCCGATCACCCAGCTCTGCTCGGTCAGCGCGACGCCCCACGTCTCCGTCCTCATCCCGATCCGGAACCCGCCCAGCCACGCGTCGCGGCTCCCCGCGATCCCGTGCGCGTAGCCGAAGTACGGGATCAGGTCGATGTGCGTCCGCTCTCCGCGCGGCGGCTCCTCCTGCGCCGCCGCCGCGCGCGGCAGCGCCAGGGCGAGCACGAGCGCGGCGATGGCGGTACGGACGACGGCAGCGCGGGAGATCGGCATTCGAATCGGATCGGAAGTCGAAGGCAGCGGGCGGATTTCGGTCGCCCGCGGCATCGCAAGCGCCAGACCGGCCGCTTACCCGCATCCCCCCGTGACACGGCGGTACAGATGTTTGATATTATCGGCGCACCACCATCCTCCGCGCATTCGGGCGCCGCCCCACTCCCCACCAATCGAGCAAACATGTCCGCAGGCAACGAACGGGTGATCCCGCTCAGCAGGGCCAAGATCGCCATGACCATCGCCGGTGCGCTGCTCTTCGTGGCGGCGGGCGCGTGGTTCGTCATGGCCGACGATTACGGGTCGCTCATGATGAGCCTGCGGCGCTTTGCCGCTCCCGTGGTGTTCCACGCCCTCGGCGCCGCCGCGGCCCTCTGCGGCGTCGCGGGCGTGGTGTACGGCGTCCGGAAGCTGTTCGACAAGAGGCCCGGGCTCATCCTGAGCGCCGAAGGGCTCGTCGACAACTCGAGCGGCGTAGCCGCAGGGTTCATCCCGTGGTCCGAGATCACCGGCGTGGGAATCTTCCAGATGCAGCGCCAGCGGATGCTCATCCTGAGCGTCGCGGATCCGGAGAAGTACATCGCCCGGGGCAATCCCCTGCAGCGGATGCTGAACCGGGCCAACACCGGCATGGTCGGCAGCCCCATCGCGATCTCGTCCAACGCGCTCCAGATCCCGTTCGAGGAGTTGCAGACGGAGGTCGCCTCGTACATGGCCCGGTACGCCGCCGCGAGATAGCATCCCGAAAAGCAGGACGCACGCGGAGACGCAGAGCCGCGGAGGATTCGATTCTCCGCGGCTCTGCGTCTCCGCGTGATACAATCCAGAGGAAGAATCAGTGCATTCCGCTGAGTTACGTGCCGCCGCGGCTATAGATCCTTCGGCATGCAACCTACTGTGTAGACGCTGGTTGCAGTGCGGGCGGCCTGAATAGAAAGTTCGCAGCCTTGCCCCTCACCGGCGACTAAAGTCGCAGCAACAACTACGGGAAGCCTCGCAAACTGCGCGAGGCTGTTCGGCTCGGCAGCCGGTTCCGCTCTGGAGGACGCCTCCCCCTTTCATCCATCGTGGTCGCGCGCAGCGCGGTGTCCGACTCAGGATGACGACAGCCGGTGGTGCCGCAGAAGCACAAACCCAGTGTGTCCGGGACTTCAGCCGGTCGTCGGGCGGGGCATCTCCCCCAGCGTCTCCGCGCGCCAGGTGGTGAGGCCGAGCGCGGAGATTTGCTTCTCCGCCGCGTCGCGCGCCGCGGAGTCGTCGAAGATGGCGAAGATGGAGGAGCCGCTGCCGGCCAGGAGGGCGATGCGGGCGCCGGATGCGCGGAGCATCTCCAGCGCGCCGCGGAGGATGGGGATGCGGGCGGTGACGACGGGCTCGAAGTCGTTCGTCGCCAGGGCGGCGACGGCGTCCCAGCTCGCGAGCGCGGATGGATCGAGGAGCGTGGCGCGCGGGGCGTAGCTGCCGCCGCGGAGGGCGGCGACCTCGCGGAAGGCCTCGGGCGTGGGCATCGCCTCGCCGGGGTGGGCGACGAGCACGGGGCGCGGGGGGAGCGGAGGGAGCGGCATCAGCCGTTCGCCGCGGCCCCAGGCCAGCGCGAGCGGCGACCCGCAGAGGAAGAAGGGGACGTCCGCACCCAGCTCGATCCCCATCTGCAGCAGCGCCTCGCGCGAGACAGCTTCGCCGTGCAGCGCGTTCAGCGCGCGGAGGACGGCCGCCGCGTCGGAGCTGCCGCCGCCCAGCCCGGCCGCCGCGGGGATGCGCTTCGCCAGATGCAGGTCGATCGCGGGCGATTCGCCGATCTCGCGATGGAAGCGGTCCGCGGCGCGCACGGCCAGGTTCCGCTCCGGCGGCCCCGCATCCACCCCACCCTCCATCTCCAGCCGGATCCCCGCATCCCCCCGCGCCACCGACACCCGGTCGGCGAGCGAGAGGGCGCAGAACACCGTTTCCAGTGCGTGGTAGCCGCTCTCCTCGCGCGCGAGGATGCAGAGGCGGAGGTTGACCTTCGCCGGCGCGGCGACGGCCACGCGGTCAGGCACGCCGCCGCGCCTCGCGCCGGGCAGCGGCGGGCCGCTCGTCTCTCCGCTTCACACCGGGCAGCGAATCATCCCCCTCCGCCCCGCCCTTCTCCGCCGTTCCCGCCAGCTCGCGCCAGCTCAGGTGCAGCCGCTGCACGTACCACAGCCCCACCAGCGTCACCACGGTGAAGCCGCCCAGGTGGTAGCCGATGGCGAAGGAGACGGCCCGCGCCTTCTCCACGCCCCACAGCGCGAGGCCGTACGTGGCCGCCGCCTCCAGCGGCCCGAAGAACCCCGGCGCGGCGGGGATGGCCACGGCCAGGTTGATGGCCGACTGCAGGAAGAGCGCGCCGACGTAGCCCGGTCCCTCGACGCCGAACGCCCGAAAGGCGCACAGAATGGACAGGGGGATGAAGAGCCACTGCGCCACCGCCCACAGCATCGACAGCACCAGCAGGCGCGGGCTGCGCAGCACCGCCAGCCCGGAGATGAACTCGTCCAGCCGCGCCAGGAACGGGCGCCGCAGCCGGTGCGGCAGCATCCTGGCCGCGAACGCCTCGGCGATGCGCACCGAACGCTTCGGCATCACCGCCAGCGTGATCAGCACCAGCGCGGCCGCCGTCATTGCCGCCGCGACGATGCGGACGCCCCCCAGGACCCACCGCGCCCGTTCCGGATTGGGAAAGCCGGGGAGCGCCATCACCCCCAGCAGCAGCCCGACGGTCACCAGCCCGTCCAGCACGCGCTCGACGACGAGCGAGGCCAGGACCGCGCTGAACGGAAGCTTCGCCAGCCGCGCGGCCACGACCGCGCGCACGATCTCGCCCACGCGCGCGGGGATCAGGTTGTTGGCCGCCATCCCCACCGCCGTCCCGGCCACGCGCGGCTGCCAGCGCACGTGCGGGTCGACGGGCTCCAGCAGCACCTTCCAGCGCAGCGCGCGGACGTGGATGGAGAGGGTGGAGATGAGGATGGAGAGCGCCAGCCAGAACGGGTTGGCGCCGCGCAGGTGGGTCCAGACCTCGGACCAGTTCACCCCGCGCAGCGCCAGCCACAGGAACAGGACGGTGATGGCGAGACTGAGAAGGATGCGTACGCGCTGCTTCATCCGGTCACGCAGCCCGCCGCTCGATGCCCAGCGCCAGCAGCCCGAAGAGCTCGTCCAGCGCCTCGCCCAGCGCCGCGCCGTTGGGCGACGCGCTGGCGAGCGACGCCAGCCGGTCGCGCATGCGCAGCGCCTCGTGCAGCGCCGCCTCGGAGTCGTACTCCAGCGACTCGATCGGCACCGCGCCGTCGGCCCCCGCGGCGGCCGGCTCCGCTTCCGCGCGCGCCGTCTCCATCGCCATCGGCGCGGTCTCCTCCGCCGACGATGCGGGCGCGGCGCCGGGGAGCGTCTGCCGCAGCCGCAGGAGGGCGCCGCGGGCCTCGTCCGCCGTCCCCGCGCGGCCGATGCGCGCCGCCGCGTCGTCGGCCGCGGCGGAGATGGCCGTCATCCCGTACGTCACCGCCAGCTCGCCCACCCCGCGCGCCAGGTCGGCAAGGTCGCGGGCGATGCGGGCAAAGCGCCCGGGGCGCGCGTTCAGGCTGGCGACCAGCCCCTCGGCGCGGTCCAGGAAGCCGGTCGCCTCGATGCGCAGGAAGCCCTCGACGTCGCTGGCCAGCGTCCCCGCGCCCTCGGCCCCCGGCGCGGGCGCCATCGGCGACGACACCACGTGCGGCCCCGCGTCGTCGAAGAAGAGCGAGGCCACCGGGACGACCCCGGCGTCTCCCCCATCCCCCGAGCCCTCCAGCCGCTCGCGCGCCTCGCGGAAGCGCTCCAGCTCCGGCATGGCCCCCACGTCACCGCCGCTTTCCAGCGCGCGCCCGGCGGCGCGGAGCCCGTCGCGCGCGGCGGTCAGGAGCGCCACCTCGCGCGACTGGATGGGGGTGGTGCGGCTCAGCACCTCGTGCGCCGCGTCCTCGACCCCCTCCAGCAGCTCCAGCACGGGCGAGAGCGTGTCCATCCCCGCCACGCCGCGCACGGGGCGCATGCGGCGGAGCACGGCGCGCAGCGGCTCGCGCCCGGCGGGCTGCGCCTGCAGCTCGGCCAGCGCGCGGTCCAGCTCCCCCACCACCCCGTCGATCTCGCGGCGCAGGAAGTCGTGCAGCTGGTCGCGCGGCCCCGCATCGGCGCGGCGTCGGCCGGTGCCCGAGCCCTCCCAGCGCGCCGCCGCCTCGCCCGCGCGGCGCTCCTCGTCCGCCCCCCAGTTGCCGTACGCGGAGACGAGCGCGCGGAGGTCGGACGCCGTGTCCTGCACGCGGCGGCGCACGTCGAAGCTCCACGCCAGCGCCCCGTCGCGGAGCGCGCGCGCGGCGTCCTCCATCCCCTCGGCCACGCGGGCCACGGCGTCGGCCCCGGCGATCTGCGCGCTGCCGCGCACGCCGCGGGCAAGGCGGAAGAACTCCACCGGGTCCGGCGCGCCGTCGCGGGCCAGCAGCGCGTCCAGCCGGTCCAGGTACTCGCCGGCCTCGCGCGCGAAGTATTCGCTCAGCGGTTGCGACATCCGTATGCGTGGGTCGGGGGGATGGGAATCGTACCGGATCTGGCAATCACCTGTGCATTCCAGACGCACAGAGAGACGTCATCCTGAGGCCGGCCACACCGTCGTTGCCCCCACACGCGCGGTTGCAGGCCGAAGGATCCATAGGCGAGGTCGCACGTGTGCTGTCGGATTGCACGATCAATCTCCGAATCCGGTATCAGACGGCGCGGGCGCGGCGCAGGATCTCGGCCATGTCGCGGGTGGCGCGCTCGATTCCGGTGAACACGGCGCGGCAGATGATGGAATGCCCGATGTTCAGCTCCTCGATCTCCTCGATCGCCGCCACGGGCGACACGTTCTCGTACGTCAGCCCGTGCCCCGCGTGCACGCCCAGGCCGACGGAGCGCCCCAGCGCGGCCGCGCGCCGCAGGCGGCGCAGCTGCTCGTGGCGCTCCTCGCCGCGGGTGTTGGCGTACTCGCCGGTGTGCAGCTCCACCGCGTCGGCGCCCAGGTCCACGGAGGCACGGACGGCGTCGGCGTCGGGGTCGATGAAGAGCGAGGTGCGGATCCCGGCATCCTTCAGACGCTTCACCGCCTCGCCCACCCACCCGCGCGCGGCCTCGCCGGCCAGCGAGATCCCGCCCTCCGTCGTCACCTCCTCGCGCCGCTCGGGCACGAGGGTGGCCTGGTGCGGGCGCCACCCCTCGGCCAGCGCCAGCACGTCCGACGCGGCGGCGAGCTCGAGATTGACCACGCCGCGCGCGGTCTTCATCAGCAGCTCCACGTCGCGGTCCTGGATGTGGCGCCGGTCCTCGCGGAGATGCACGGTGATGCCGTCGGCGCCGCCCAGCTCGCAGAGCACGGCCGCGCGCACCGGGTCCGGCTCGTCGGTGCCGCGCGCCTGCCGCACCGTCGCGATGTGGTCGATGTTGACGTAGAGCCTCAACGCTTGTCCCCCAGCAGTTCGCGCACCCGGGCCAGCGCCGCGGGATCGGTTCCGCGCGCCTCCGCCAGCTTCAGGGCTTCCAGGCCGAGCAGGCAATATAAGTCCCGGTCGGCACCGGACAACCGCGACAGGTGCCGCTCCACCGTGGCCGCGTCGCCGCGCGCGATGGGCCCGGTGAGCGCCTCGGCCGGCCCGCGCGCGGCCACGTTCTCCACCGCGCCCGCGGCGAGCGCCGCCAGCGCCGGCTGCGCGTCCTCCGCGGGGACGCCCGCATCGATCATCAGCCGCTCGGCCACGGAGAGCAGCGCGACCGCGTAGTTCGAGGCGAAGACGGCCGCCGCGTGGTACAGCGCCTTGCCGCCGGGGCGGATGGCCAGCACGCGCCCGCCGCACGCCGCCACCAGCCGCTCGGCCAGCGCCCGCGCCGCGCCCTCGCCCTCCACGCCGAAGGTGGCCCCGCGCAGCCGGTCCGCGCCCTCGACGGGGTCGGCGATCGCCGCCAGCACGTGCATCCCCGCAACCGGGTGCCCCTTCGCGGCCAGCGGCGCCAGCACGTCCACGGACAGGCTCCCGCTCGCGTGCATCACGGGGAGGCCAGCGGGGAGATCGACCGCCTCGAGCTGCCCGACCACGCGCGCGATCGCGTCGTCGGGCACGGCGATCAGCATCCCCGTCACGCCCTCGGGCGCGGGCGTGAAGCCGGCCTGGTAGCGCGCGCCCGGGTGGAAGCCGCGGAAGAGCGGGTGGTCGGGGGTGGCCGACGAGCGGCGGCCGGAGTACACGAGCGACGACACGGCCCGCGCGCGGTGCAGCCGCAGCCCCAGCGCGAGCCCCAGCCGCCCCGCGCCCACGATCCACAGCCGGTCGAGCGTGCCGGGAGATACGGTCAACGAACGGATGCCGGGAGATGCGGTCAAAGGACGGATATCGGCGATGGATGGTGATGTGGATGCGCGCCCGCGGCGGGGCCCTCTCCCTGGCTCGCCCGGCGCGACTCCCGTCGCGCCGCCGGGCCGCCGGGCCCTCCCCCAGAACTGCCTGGGGGAGGGACGGGGCTCCGGTGGGACCTGCACGGCCCGGCTCACGCGGCGGACGGCAGTGTGCCGGTCGAAGGGCAGGGATGCCGGAGAGCAGTCCCGCAGGGACTTTGTGCTGTTGTTGCCCCCGAATTCCATTCGGGGTCAGCCGAGGCCTCACACCTCACCCCACCTCCACCCCCCGGCTCCGCAGCCGCCCCAGCGTGGAATCCGGCAGCCGCGCGCGGATGCGGATCTCCGCGCCCTCGTCCTCGCGCTCCAGCACCTCGCCCTCGCGGTAGATCTCGGCCAGCAGCGCGCCCTGGTCGCTCCGCAGCGTCAGGTGCACGTCGGGGCGGCGCTTGCGGGCCTCGTCGCGAAGCAGCTCGCGCAGCGGCTCCAGCGCGCCCTCCTCCACCGTGGAGACGAAGATCGCGCGGCGGCCGTGGTTGCGCTGGCGCAGCGCCTCCTCCTCGCCGTGCGTCAGCCGGTCGATCTTGTTGAACACCAGGATCTGCGGCTGCTCGCGCATCCCCAGCTCCGCCAGCACCTGGTCCACCACGTCCTTCTGCTCCTCCCACCCCGGGTGCGCGCTGTCGATCACGTGCAGCAGCAGGTCCGCCTCCGCCGCCTCCTCCAGCGTGGCGCGGAAGCTCGCGACGAGATGGTGCGGGAGCTTGCGGATGAAGCCCACCGTGTCGGTCAGCAGCACGTCGTACCCCTCGCCCACGTCCACGTCGCGCGTGGTCGGGTCCAGCGTGGCGAAGAGGCGGTCCTCCACGAACACGTCGGCGCCCGAGATGGCGCGCAGGATCGACGACTTCCCCGCGTTGGTGTAGCCGACCAGCGAGACGCGCGTCTCGCCCGCGCGGCTCTTGCGCTGCGTCTCGCGGTGGCGGGTCACGCGCTCCAGCTCGCCCTTCAGCCGCGCGATCTTGATGTCCACCATCCGCCGGTCCGTCTCCAGCTGCGTTTCGCCGGGTCCGCGCATCCCCGGGCCGCCGCGGATGCGCGAGAGGTGGGCCCACATCCGCGTGAGCCGCGGGCGGAGGTACTGCAGCTGCGCCAGCTCCACCTGCGCGCGGGCCTCGGCGCTGCGGGCGCGGGTGGCGAAGATGTCCAGGATCAGCTCCGCGCGGTCCATCACCCGCGTGCCCACCTCGGCCTCCAGGTTGCGCCCCTGCGCCGGCGACAGCTCGTCGTCGAAGATGACCAGAGTGGCGCCCTCCATGGCCACCTGCGCCTTCAGCTCCTCGGCCTTCCCCTCGCCGATGTAGGTGCGCGGGTTGGGCTTGTCCACGCGCTGGACGAGCGACCCCACCACCTCCACCCCCGCGGTGTCGGCCAGGCGCTCCAGCTCCTCCAGGTGCTCGTCGGTCACCTGCGCCGGCTCGCTCTTCCTGGGCGCGCCCACCAGGATCGCCCGCTCCCGCGGGTCTTCGAGCTCGATCAGTTCACGCGTGCTGATTGCCGCCTCCGGTTCGATTGACCGTCTGTAGAACTGCATGGTTCGGGCGTGTTTGGCGCCCAGGCGCCAAACCGGGCTGCGCGCGCCGTAGGCAACGATACGACTGTTGCCAACGGCGCCGGGCCCCCGCCGCGCCGGACGCCGCTGCGGATCCGCGGGTTCCGATGCGTGCGCGGCGGGTTCCCGGCCCTTCGGGCGCGCATCCCTCACGCATCCCGGCCGATCCACCATCGCCCACCACCCGCACCGCGAAACGCGTGCTTCGCACCCGCATCCTCGCACCCGGCGCCGTACGGGACGATATTGCGTTAACCCGGCCTCGCCACCAGATCGGCCGCCCCGACCCGCCAATGAATTGGCGGGCTGGAAAAGCACCAAGTCCCTCCGGGACTGCGGCCGCGGCTCTCCGGCGTGCCGCCGGCATCATCGCTGCCACATCGCGGCAATGCAGCCGAGCCACCTCCGCGTCTCCGCGTCTCCGCGTGAGATTCAGCGATGCCGGGGTTCGCGCCAGGAAACCCCTCCCGAGCCGGACCCACCTCCGCCCGCACGAACGCCGATGCACACACTGATCCCGCTTCTCGCCGCCGCCCTCGCCGCGTCGCCCGACACCGCGCCCGCCCAGCCTCCGCGCGGCGACGTCCTCGTCGTCGCCAACCAGGGCGACGCCACCGTGCACCTGGTCGAGGTCGCCACCGGCCGCACCCTGGCCGCGCTGCCGTCCGCGCCCGCGCCGCACGAGGTCGCGGTGACCCGCGACGGGCGCTGGGCCGTGGCCACCAACTATGGCGACCGGGCGGCGGTGGGCCACGCGCTGACGGTCATCGACGTCTCCACCCGGACCGTCGCGCGCACGATCGACCTCGCCCCGCACACGCGCCCGCACGGCATCGCCTTCCTCCCCGGCGACTCGCTCCTGGCGGTCACGTCGGAGACCAGCCGTGGCGTCCTTCTCGTCGCCTTCCCCGGCGGCGAGCTGCGCGGCGTGATGCCGACGGCGCAGCAGGGCACGCACATTCTGGCGGTTGCGCCCGGCGGTGGGAAGGTCTGGACCGCCAACGTGGGCTCCGGCACCGTCACCGAGCTGGACGTGCGGACGAAGAGCCCGGCCCGCACCATCCAGGTGGGGCCGGGCTCCGAGGGCGCCGCGCTCTCGCCCGACGGGCGGCGCATCTGGGCCGCGAGCATGGCGCTCGACAGCACCTACGTGTTCGACACCGCCACCGGCGCGCGCGTGGCCGCCATCTCCACGCCGGGCCACGCCTACCGCGTCGCCCTCTCGCCCGACGGCCGCCGCGCGCTCATCCCCGCCCCCGAGCTCGACCTGGTCCGCGTCATCGACACCGTCACGATGCGCGAGACCACGGTGGCCGTCCCCAACACCCCCGGCGGCGCCATCTTCTCCGCCGACGGCCGCACCGCCTACGTCCCCACCATGGCCAACGGCCAGGTCGCCGTCATCGACCTGCAGCTCCTCGCCGTCGTCCGTACCTTGCCGACGGGCGCCTCGCCGGACGGCATGGCCATCTCGACGTTCTTCAGCCGCTGAAGCAAACAGCGCCGCGTCCCAACGGGCGCGGCGCCTGTCAAGCCGTTCTGAAGCTGATCTCGGCCACAAACACACAGAGAGACGTCATCCTGAGGCCGGCCACACCGTCGTTGCCCCCGTACGAGCGGTAGCAGGCCGAAGGATCCATAGGCGAGGTCGCACGTGTGCTTCCGGATTGCACCGATCTCCCGGATTCGATATCACAAACCCTTCTCCGCGTGAGATGACCACGCGATGCGGCGCTTCGCGGGAAGCGGAATCCGGTCGCCATGCAGGCGAGCTACATCCAGCCAGAGTTCCATTGCTTGCTCCACCATCTGGAGCGCTTCGTCACGCGTCGCGCCGTGAGCCATGCATCCAGGCAGTTCCGGAGCGACGGCGAGGAAGGCGGAATCCTCTTCACTCCAGAGGATCACTACCTGATATTGGCTCATCTTCCCCAGCACCTTTCGAACACGCCTGATACCGGCTTCGGGGATCGATCGTGCGATCCCGCAGCGCACGTGCGACCTCGCCTGTAGATCCTTCGGCCTGCAACCGCCCGTGCAAAGGCAACGACGGTGTGGCCGGCCTCAGGATGACGTCATCTCTGTGCGTCTGTTGCTGGCCAGCAGGGAAAACTACACCCCCGCCAGCTCCTCGCCCACCTTCTCCCACGCGGCGTACGCCTCCGCCAGCTCGGTGGTGAGCGCGTCGCGCTCGTCGGCGAGGGCTTTGGGGCGGGCGGGGTCGGCCCCGGGGGCGTAGATCGCGGGGTCGCCGAGCGCGGACTCGATCTCGGCGACGCGCGTCTCGATCTCGTGGATGCGGGCTTCCAGGCGGGCGAGCTCGGCCTCACGGCGGCGCTGCTCGTTCTTCGACAGCGCGCCGCCGGACGGCTTCGGCGCCTGCGCGGCCGCCGCCTGCTGCGCCGCGGCCTGCTTCGCGGCGGAGGACGCCGCGGCTTCGGAGGCGCCGGCCTGGCGGCGGGCGACCCAGTCCTGCCAGTCGTCGAACCCGCCGGGGTAGTCCTCGAACCGCCCGTCCGTCCAGCTCCACACGCGCGTCGACGTCGCCGAAAGGAACGCGCGGTCGTGGGAGATGAGGATCACCGTGCCGTCGTACCCTTCGATCGCCTCCTCCAGCACCTCGCGGCTCTCGAGATCGAGGTGGTTGGTCGGCTCGTCGAGAAGGAGAAGGTTGGCGCGCTGCAGGGTGATCTTGGCCAGCGCTACCCGCGCCTGCTCGCCGCCGGAAAGGCTGCCGATGCGCGCCTGGATGTCGTCGCCCGAGAACAGGAAGCGGCCCAGGTGGCCGCGCAGCTCGGGCATGGTCCCCTTCACGCCGTCGCTCACCTCCTGCCAGACCGTCTTCGCCTCGTCCAGGTGCGCGAAGTCCTGCCGGTAGTACGCGCGCACCACCCCGGTGCCGGGGATCACGCTTCCCGCGCAGGGGGCGCCTTCGCCGGCCAGCGCGCGCATCAGCGTGCTCTTGCCGCAGCCGTTGGGTCCGATCACGGCGATGCGCTCGCCGCGCGACACCTCGGCGCTGAACGGGGCGAAGAGCGTACGCGGGCCGAAGGCGCAGCTCACGCCGTCGATGCGCATCACCGTGCCGCCGCTGCGCGCCGCCTGCCCGAAGCGCAGCGCCATCCCCCGCCCGTCTTCGCCGACCGCGCCGACGCGCTCCATCCGCGACAGCAGCGTGCGGCGGCTCTTGGCCTGCTTCGTCTTCTGCCCCGCCAGGTTGCGGCGGATGAAGTCCTCGGTGCGCGCGATGTGCGCCTGCTGCTGCTCGTACTGCCTGCGCTGCAGCTCGCGCCGGGCCTCGCGCTGCTCCAGGAAGCTCTCGAAGCCGCCCGCGTACGCGAACGCCGTTCCCTCCTCCAGGTGCAGCACGTGGTCGGCCAGCCGCTCCAGGAACACGCGGTCGTGGCTGACCACCATCACCGTGCCGGGATAGGACTTCAGGTACTCCTCCAGCCACTCGGTGGAGCGGAGGTCCAGGTGGTTGGTGGGCTCGTCCAGCAGCAGCACGTCGGGCTCGGCCAGCAGCGTCTGGACCAGGCGGAGGCGCCCCAGCTCGCCGCCGCTCAGCGCGCGCAGCGGCTTGGTCCAGGTGTCCGCCGGAAAGCCGAGGCCCTCGAGGGTGGCCTCGGCGCGGGCGTGCATCTCGTAGCCGCCGCGGCGCCGGAACTCCTCGGTGTGGCGGTCGTAGCTCGCCATCAATCGACGCCCCTCGTCGCCGTCGTGCGCGATCTCGGCCAGCCGCGCGGCCTCGCGGTGCAGCCGCTCCTCCATCGCCACCAGCTCGGCGAAGGGCTCCAGCGCGGCCTGCGCGATGGTGCCGGAGCTGGTTTCGCCGCGCTCCTGGCGCATGTGGGTGAAGCGGAGGCCGGGGTGGCGCCAGACATCGCCCTCGGTGGGCTCGTCCTCGCCGGTGATCAGCTTCAGCAGGGTGGTCTTGCCGATGCCGTTGCGGCCCACGATCCCCCAGCGCTCGCCCTTCGCCACGTGGAAGTCCACGTGCCGGATGATCCAGCGGTCGCCGTACTGTTTCCCCGCGTCCTGCAGCCGGACCAGCGTCATCGTCCCTCGCGCGTCGTGCCTGGAGATCTGGGTGCGGCGGGTAATCTAACCAAAACGCGTTTCCGCGGCCCCCGCGGACCCTCTCCCTGGCTTGGCCGGCGCGACTCCCGTCGCACCGCCGCCCGCCTGTCCCTCCCCCAAAACCCCATGGGGGAGGGACGGGCTTCAGCACCCTGCACGGTTCCGCTCATTCGGCGGACGGCAGTGTGCCGGATAAAGGCAGAGACGCCGGCCAGCAGTCCCGAAGGGACTTTGTGCTGTTGTTGCCCGCCAATTCCATTGGCGGGTGGTTTGGAGTGCAACAAAGCGGCGGGCGACCCGGATCCCCCGGATCGCCCGCCGCTGTTCATCTCCTTGCCCTGCCACCGCTTACGGGCCCGGCGAAGTGGTGCCGATGCCGCAGGTGCCGGGCCCTGCCGAAGGGCACCGGATCAGCCGCAGAAGATGCAGTACTCGCGCGGGCTGGGCTGGGTCGCCCACCCGGCGCACGTGGGATCGCAGGTGTTGCCGCCGCAGGTGTAGTCGCAGGTGCCGTTGCACGACGCGTCGCAGGTGCCGTAGCACGACGCAGCGCAGGTGTCGATGCACGAGGCGCCCCCGCACGAGCCGTTGCACGAGGCGTCGCAGGTGGGGCAGCCGGGGCAGGTACACGCGGTGGGACAGGTGCACTGCTCTCCGTACACCGTTCCCTTCCCTCTCCGGACCGGCGTGGTGCTGAAGCTGTCGATCTGCAGGTCGTCCAGGGTCAGCTTCATCTTCCGCATGGTGCACCTCCTGGAGGGTAGATGAGGTGGGATGCGGATGGACGACCACGGCGGCGGAGCGTCCGCGGCGGTGGGTGGGATCCGCACGCCCGGGAGGATCGGGGCCGCACGGCGCGGCCGGTCCCGCGCCGATGCAAAATCTTTTCCAGCCGATAAAGTTCGGGCAGCGACCCGTCAGGATCCGCGAACGTCGTCGCCGGAGAACGGTCGGCAGGCGGAGTGACGCAACCACATGTTTATTCGTTGTTGACACGGGTGTTTACCCGAAGGTAAGTTCTGCCCGCGTAATCCTCTCCGTCTTCTCCCCACCGAGTGAACCGCCCCCACACCATGCTCGTGCCCAACTACCGCGCCGCCGCGCTGGCGCTGCTTGTCGTAGCCGCTGCCTGCGGCAGCCCGTCCGACGCGAATCCGCCGCCGAAGGGGACGCCCGGCATCACCGTGGTGTCCGGCGCCGGGGTGTCCGATACCGTCGACGCCATCCTCGCCCAGCCCCTGGTGGTGCAGGTGAACGGGAGCGACGGGCGCCCGCTGGCCAACGCCGAGGTCGGGTTCCTGGCCACCGCCATCGCCGAGGGATCGGACCAGCCCACGGTGCTGGTGTCGCCCACCCGGGGCAGCGGCGGGGGAACGTATGCCATCGAGCACACGGACGGCGAAGGGCGCGCCGCGGTCCGGCTGCGCATGTTCCGCTACGCCATGCAGGGCGGAGTGGTGGTGGCGGTGCCCGACCTGGACCGGTTCGTGGTGGCGAGCTACACGATCCTGCCCGGGGCGCCGCGCACCCTCTCCTCCGCGCCGGCGGACACGGCGGTGCTGGCCGGCGGGTCCTTCGCGCTGACGGCCACCACGCGCGACCGCCACGGGAATGCCGGCGGGGCCCAGGGCGTGGCCTTCCGCGTGATCTCGGGCCCGGTGGCGCTGGCGGGAAGCACCGTCCAGGGCACGGCGGTCGGCCGGGCGGCGGTCGTGGCCGAGCTGGCGGGCGCCGCCGACACCTCGTGGGTGAGCGTGGTGCCGCAGGCGACCATCGCGGCCTACACGGCGGTGGCGCTGTCGAACCAGCAGGCCTCGCTGTACACGATGACGCTGGACGGATCGAACCTGGCGAAGCGGGTGACCACCGGCGCGTTCCCCGGCTACAACGCCGCCATGGGCAGCGCATGGAGCGCGGACGGGACGCGGCTGTACTACCACGACAGCAACACCGACCACAGCCGTTCCCTGTACGTGCTGGATCTGGCCACCGGGGCCACCCGGCGGCTGCTGCCGGACGCCGACCGCATGGGCGAGGAGGCGTGGCCGCGCTTCGCGGGGGGCTGGGTGTACTTCGAGGGCGGCTCCACCACCGAGCCGCTGCTCTACCGCGCGTTGCCGGACGGCACCGGCAAGCAGCAGCTCACGCCCGGGGAGGTGATCGGCACGGCGCGGCACGGGGCACCCTCGCCCGACGGGTCCCGGGTCGCGTTCATCGGCAGCTACTCCAACCCCATGCCGCTGCACGTGCTGGACGTGGCCACGGGGGCAATGCGCAGCCTGGGCGTCACGGCCCTGTCGCCGCGCTGGCGTCCCGACGGCAGCGAGATCCTGTACGTGGCGTCGGGCGAGCTCACCGAGGGATCGGGGCAGATCCGGGCGATCCGTCCCGATGGCACGGGTGACCGCGCCGTCACCCAGCCGGGCACGAAGTTCGGGGCGCACTTCGACCTCTCCCCGGACGGGGCGTACCTGATCGCGAGCACCGACCAGGGCGTGCTGACGCTGGTCCAGGTCGCCACCGGAGTGGAGATGCCCATCCGCACCCCGGCCATCCCGCAGCGGATGATGGCCCCCTCCTGGAGGCCGTGAGAGGATCGCAGCCGGAGGATTCGCGCTGGAAGGGTACCATGCCGGGTCTGCCGCGAATTCGTTCATCCGACGGGAAGCAGGAGTGATGCAGATCGGCGGGCGATCCGGAGATCCGGATCGCCCGCCGATTTTCCATCCCCCTGCCCTGCCGCTGGTTACCGGCTGCCGGAGGTGCTGCCCATGATGAAGGTGCCGACCTTGTGGAAGGGCACGTTGCGCAGGCCGATGGGAGTGCGCACGTCCACCGTGCCCTCGGCGCGGTAGTCCACGCGGCCGTAGTCCATCAGCCCGCGCCCGGCGCCGGCCAGCTGCCCGAAGCTGAACGACACGGGAATGCCGAAGGTGCGCGTCTGCCCGGCGCGCACGGTCAGCGTGTCGCCGTAGGTGCCCTCGGCGAAGCGCGTCCAGGCGCTGTCGCCGGAGGTGGTCGAGCCGGCCTTGCGCAGGAACAGCTGGTAGCGCAGGTCCTGCGCGCGCAGGGTGAAGCGGTTGGGGTTGTGCACGCGGATGTTGGCCACCAGCGTGCCGCCCGCCAGCCCGATGCTTCCCAGCGTCACGCCCTCGAGCTCGATGTCCGGGCGCTGCACCGTGCCGCTGCACGCCGAAACCGCCAGGGCCGCCGCGGTCAGCGCGGCCGTCATCTTCAGTCGCATGGGTCTCGCTCCATCTGGTGTTGCGTCAGCTGCCGCCGGACGCCGCGCCCGGCACAGGCCCACCCTGCCTTGCGACAGCCGTGCCGCCGCGCGGGCGATCCGCATCCACCCGCGAAATGTCCAGCACCGACGCGGTAAGATACGGCCCGGTCGGGAGATGGTTCCGCCTCCGTGAAGGGCCAGCATGTCCACGCCGATGTGTCGTCGGCGTCGCCGCATGGGGACGGAGGGCTCTCACAGGGGGCACATGAGGTCACGGAAGGCGATCTCCACTTTTCGGCTTTTCCTCTGTGTCCTCTGTGCCCTCCGTGAGAGTCAGGAAGGTCGAGTCGGGAGAACGAGAGACGGCGCGCGGCGCCACGCCTCCCAATCGCCACCCTCCAGCAGGCGCGATTGGGATTGAGGGGTGAGGAGGATGCCGCGGTCGCACCAGCCGGCCAGGAAATCGAGGTCGTGGCTGGAGATGAGGACCGCCGCGCCCTCCGCCCGCCGCGCGTCCAGCTCGGCGACCAGGCGCCCGGCGGAGGTGCGGTCGAGGCCGTTCAGCGCCTCGTCCAGCACGATCATCCGCGGGCGGTGCAGGAGCGCGGCGGCGATCGCGGTCTTTCGCCCCATCCCCTGCGACAGCTCGCGGCAGAGGGCGGCCTCCGCGCCCGCGAGCCCCAGCATCGTCAGCAGGCGCGCCGTTTCCGCGGCGGACTCCGCATCGTCCAGCCCGCGCGCGGCGGCCACGAAGCGCAGCAGCTCGGCCACGCTCAGCTCGGGGTAGAGAAAGGGCTGCTCGGGGACGTAGCCCATGCACGCCGCGGCCGCACTCGCGTCGGCGAACGGGTCGGCGCCGCAGATGCGCACCGTCCCGGCGTTCGGCAGGCGGTCGGCGGTGATGCAGCCGATGAGCGTGCTCTTTCCCGCGCCGTTGGGGCCTACGAGCGCCACCGCCTCACCGGCGCGGACGTCGAACGACACGCCGTCCAGCACCACGTGGCGGCGATACGCCTTGCGCACCCTGCGCACTTCCAGCGGATGGACGTCCATCGTCATCGCCCCGCCGCGGCGACGGAGGCAGTGGAGGCGACCAGCGCGACGGCGGCCGCCGCGCCCAGCCACATCCATCCCCCGCTCCCGCCGATCGCAATGGCCCACCCCAGCGCCAGCGGGAGCGCGACGGCCAGCGCCAGCCCGAACGACGCCGCCCAGCGGCCCACGACGCGGTCCGCGGGGCGCAGGCCGAGCGCGCGGTCCATCCACCGCAGGCGCCCGCGCTCGGAGCGGCCGAGCGCGACCACGGCGGCGGCCTGCGCGGCCAGCAGCAGCCCGCACGCCAGCGTCACCCACGCGCGCACCTCGCCGTGCCCGCCCGCGCGCAGGAGCACCAGCGCGGAGACGATCGACGCGGGCCACGCCGCGCGCGACGCCCAGCGGTAGCGCCGGCCGATGACCACCGCGTCGCGCGCCCGCACCGACTGCGCGCGCCGCGGCAGCACGCGGGCGATGCCGCGGCCGACCACCAGTTCGCCGCCGCTGGCGTCCGGCGGCGGCGCGTACGCCAGCTCGCCCGCGTGCGGCGCGAACCGCGGCAGCGCCCGCGCGAACGCCCGCGTCGCCCAAGGCAACAGCGCGGCGGAGACGAGGGTGAGCGCGCCGATCCGCATCCACGCCGCACCCACCGGCGCGACCGCGACGCGCGCGGCGGCGGCGCCCGCCAGCAGCGGCCAGAGCGGCGCGTAGACGAGCGCGGCGGCCTTCGCCAGCTCCGGGTCCCACCCGATCAGCCCCGCGGCGGGCGACGGCCTGTCGCCCCGCGCCAGCTTTCCCGCCGCGCTCGCCTGCGCCAGCAGCGACGCCGCCCACGCCACCACCGCCGCCGCGAGGGCGATCGCGAGCGGCGGCAAGATGGGTTGACGGGTGGAGACGACGGGGATCATCAGCGCGAAGACGACGGCGAGCGCCAGGGCGAGCAGCCGCATCGCCCGCACGCCGAACAGCGCCCGCGCGGGGATGCCGAGGCGGCGCAGGAACGCGTCGTCCACCGCGCGGAAGAGGATAGGATACGCCTGCAGCGCGACCGGCGCGGCGACCAGCATCCCCAGCCCGATCGCCCCGTCCGCGGTGGAAACGTCCGGGCGCATCGCATCTCCCGCCACCCACAGCCCGCCCGCCGCGAGCGCGACGGGAAGGAGGATGCCGATCCACGCCGCCGGCCGCGGCTGCCGCAGCGCGTCCGACATCCGCCGCGCCTCCAGCCGCAGCAGCAGGCGGAGCGGGGACCGGGGATGCGCCGTCATCGCCGCCGCGGGCACGGGACGCGGTGCCCGTGGATGCGCGGCGCCGCGTCGAGGCCGGTGCCGATGCTGTAGAAGATCACGTCGCCGAAGAACTGGGCCATGCCGATCAGCGAATCGCCGCGGACGCGGAAGGTGTAGGTGAGGCCGCCGTACCCGTCCGTGCGGCTGATCCAGAGCAAGTCAGGCGGTGCGACGTCCCACGCGGTGCGCAGCCCCGGCTCCAGCGAATCGGCGTCCGGCGCCAGCGGCTCCACGCCGTGGTCACCGGGGGTGCCGAAGCCCATCGCCCTGAGCCGCGGCGTTCGCCCCCGCAGCAGCCGTACCGGCGCCGCGAAGAAGGCGCTGTCGAACGCCGTCGGGATCTCGCCCGTGATCGTCCAGCATCCCACGACATCGTCTACCGTGTACGCGCGCGTTGCCCGCGTCTCGGGCGGGCAGGGCTGCGCGTCCATCACCGCGTAGCGGTTGGCGCGCTGCGGAAACCAGCACGCCGCCCACCGCGGAAGATTCGTCCCCGCGCGATGGAGGTCGATCTCGTAGAACTGGATCCGCTCGGCCGGCTCCCGCGCGCACGCGGCGAGAAGCAGAAGCAGCAGCGGGAGATGGCGCGGCATTGGAACTCCGGGGCTGATGGAGATCGCTTCGACCTCCATCCAACGCGCGAGCCGAGCCCGATTCTGCCGCGGCAGCCCTGATACGAGTTCGGAGATCGATCGTGCAATCCGGAAGCGCACGTGCGACCTCGCTCATAGATCCTTCGGCCTGCAATCGCTCGTGCGGGACAACGACGGTGTGGCCGGCCTCAGGATGACGTCTCTCTCGACGCGCAGACGCCGTCGATCACGCCGATATGATGTCCGCGAAGGCGGCGCGAAGGCGGACAGTGTGCCGTTGTAGCCGCGACTTCAGTCGCATCTTTGCGCGCAACTACGGGTTCCCGCGCAGCGGCCTCACCCGCTGTCCCCCCGCTCCGCCATGCGCCGCGCGATCTCGGCCTCGAAGCCGCGATCGGTGGGCTCGTAGAAGCGCTCGTCCCTGATGACGTCCGGCAGGCACTGCAGGTCGACCACGCCGCCCTCGTAGTTGTGGGCGTACTTGTATCCCTCGCCGTATCCCCACTCCTTCATCAGCGAGGTGGGCGCGTTGCGGAGGTGGAGGGGGACGGGCGCGTCCGGGTGCTGGCGCGCCGCCTCGGCCGCGGCACCGCCGGCCAGGTACGCGCGGTTGGACTTGGGCGCGTTGGCCACGTACAGGATGGCGTTGTAGAGCGGGAGCAGCCCCTCGGGCACGCCCAGCCGCTCGAACGCCAGCATCGCCTGCACCGCCACGATGCCCGCCTGCGGATCGGCGAGGCCGACATCCTCGTACGCCGCGGCGACCAGGCGGCGGAAGAGCGTCTTTGGGTCTTCCCCGCTCTGCACCATCCGCATCGCCCAGTAGAGCGCCCCCGACCCGGAGCTGCTTCGGAGCGACTTGTGGAAGGCGCTCAGCATCTCGTAGCCCAGCGTGGTGTCGTACCGCGCCATGGGCTGCTGCAGCGCCTCGCGCACCGCGTCCGCCGTCACCGTCCCGCCTTTGCCGGCGAGGCGCGCGGCGATCTCCAGCCCGGTCAGCGCCTGGCGCGCGTCGCCGCCCGTGTTGCGCACCAGCACGTCCTCGGCCTCGGGCTCCATCTCCACCCGCCCGCCGAAGCCGCGCTCGGGGTCCTCCAGCGCGCGGCGCACCACGGCGCGCACGTCGTCCTCCGACAGCGGGTCCAGGACGAGGACGCGCGAGCGGGACAGGACGGCGGCGTTGATCTCGAAGCCGGGATGCTCCGTCGTCGCGCCCACCAGCGTCATCAGCCCCGACTCGATCCAGGGGAGGAGGAAGTCCTGCTGCCCCTTGTTCAGCCGGTGGATCTCGTCGATGAACAGCAGCGTGCGCCGCCCGCCGCGGCGCCGCGCCTCGGCCTCCTTCACCACCTCGCGCAGCCGGGGGACGCCCTCGCTGACGGCGTTGAAGGGAACGAAGGTCGATCCGCTCTCCGCGGCCACCATCCGCCCCAGCGTGGTTTTCCCGCTCCCCGGCGGCCCGTAGAGGATCAGGTTGGGGAGATGCCCGGCGGCGAGCAGCTTCCGCAGCGTTCCCTCGGGGCCCACCAGCGCCTGCTGCCCCACCATCTCGTCCAGCGTGTGCGGCCGCATCCGCTCCGCCAGCGGCGCGTCCGGCGACGCCGCCGCGGGAGGCGGATCGGCGGGCGGCGGGTCGTCGCGGCGGCGCGGCTCGGGCTCGCCGAAAAGGGACAGGTCGCTCAATGGACGATCCCCCGCAGCATCAGGAAGGTGAGGTAGAAGAGGAGCGCCCCCGCGCAGACGGCCAGCGCCGGCGCCAGCTTGCGCCCCTTCTGCACCTCGGGCACCAGGTTCGAGGCGGCGACGTAGATGGTCACGCCGGCGCTCAGCGCCAGCCCCTGCCGGGCGAGCGGCCCCACCGTCTCCGTCAGCAGCACGCCCAGCACGGTGGAGACGCCGAGCGCCGCGACCGCCGCCATCGCCCGCCCGCGCGAGTTGCCGCTGGCCAGCATGATCGAGGCGACGGTGACGCCCTCGGGGATCTTGTGGAGGACGATGGCGACGAAGACGAGCATCCCCAGCCACGACGCCACCTGGAAGCCGGCGGCGATGGCCACGCCGTCGAAGAAGGTGTGCAGCACCAGCCCCAGCAGCGCGGCGATGCCGACCCACGGGTTCACCATCTCGTGGGTATGCGTCTCCTCGCCGAAGTGGAAGTGCGGCGTCAGCGCGTGCTGGGTGATGTGGACGAGAAGGTAGCCGAGGAGGATTCCCATCCCCGCCCCCTCGCCGCCCGTGGCGATGGCCTCGGGGACCATGGCCAGGAAGGCCGTGGCCAGCATGAACCCCGCGCCGAAGGCGATGAGCAGGCGCTGCGCCTGCCGCCCGCCGCGCGAGTGGCCGGTGATGACGAGCCCGCCCAGGAGGTTGGCGCCCGCGGCGATCAATGCGTACAGCAGCGCAGCAGTCAACGGGGACGATTCCGATCCGGCGAAGAAGGAAAACCGCACGTTCCGCGCGACAAGTGACGCTCCGCGGGGGTGGATGTCAACGCCTTTGTGCGGGTTAGATGTCACCGCATCCGCGGGGCCCGACGTCGCGCTCTCTCCGGACCGCGCGCGGGATGTCGACGCCTCCGCGCGGCCTCCGCATCGCGCCCTCTCCGGCCGGCTTAGGCCGTCCACCTCTCCCGTACCGGGAGAGGTAGCTCGATGAGATCTGCGCGTTCGGAGCAGCATCGTACCCGCCTGGCTGGCCTCCTCCCCCGGCCCCTCCGCCCGCTCCGCAGGGGAGGGGAGAACTCACCGCGGGGGCGGCATCAGCGCGCATCGGGCAAGCCTGGCTGAATCGGGGACCGGGAGGCGCGCGGATGCCGGGCAGCCACCTCCTCCCGGAACGGGAGGGGGTCGCGCCCTCCGGCGCGGGGGGAGGGCGCGAGGCGTCAGAAACGCGCCGCAGGTCCGGCATGCCCGGTATCGCCATCGAAGCCAAGCGGCCCCTCCCCGATACCGGGGAAGGGCCGCTCGTCTCCATCTTACAATCTACCGGGCAGTTACGCCGTCGCACCCTGCGAGTAGTAGTCGTAGTAGTAGGTGTACCGTCCGTAGTCGGCCACCTTCTCGTCCGGGTCGTTCAGCACGGCGCCCACCACCCGCGCCCCGATGGCGCGCAGCTGCTGCACGGCGTACTGCGCGGGCTGGCGGTCGGTCTGGCCGGCGCGCACCACCATCAGCACCGCGTCGGTCTGCACGCCCAGGATCTCCGCGTCGGCGGCGGCCAGCACCGGCGGCGTGTCGACCACCACCAGGTCGTAGCGCGCCGACAGCTCGGCCATCACCGCGCGCATCCCCGCCCCGCCCAGCAGCTCGCTGATGTTGGGGACCAGCGTGCCCGCGGGAAGGATGTGCAGCCCCTCCACCGTGGTGGGCCGGATGGCCTCTTCCAGCGTGCCCTGGCGCGCCAGCACCTCGGTGAGGCCGGGAACGCGCCCGGTGCCGAAGAGCGAGTGCAGGCGGCTGCGGCGCATGTCGCAGTCCACCAGCAGCACGCGCATGTGCTGCTGCGCGAAGGTCACGGCCAGGTTCGCGCACACCGTGCTCTTCCCCTCGCCCGCGCCGGGGCTGGTGACCATCAGCGTGCGCAGCGGGTCGCCGCCGGTGGAGAAGATCAGGTGCGTGCGCAGCTTGCGGTACGCCTGCGAGCCGGCCGAGTGCAGGTCGGTGACCGTGATCAGCGCGTCGGCCGGGTCCGGCGCGCGCCGCACCAGCGCGTTGGCCATCGGCACCTTCAGCTTCTTCCTGAGCCCCGTGGCGCCGCTGGCGGCGATGCGGGGGACGATGGCCAGCACCGGCAGGTGCAGCAGCCCCTCCACCTCCTCGCGGCGCAGGAGCGAGGTGTTCAGGCGGTCCAGCAGCAGCGCGCCGCCGCACCCGATCATCAGCCCGATCAGCAGCGCGAAGAGCACGCGCTTCTTGCCACCGCGCGACATGGGGCCGGGGGGAAGGAGAGCCTGGTCCATGATCTCCACCTGCCCCGCCTCGACCGCCTCGTCGATGCGCGCCTTCTGCTGCTCGCGCAGCAGGTCGTCGGCCAGCGTCTGCAGCGTTTCCACCTGCCGCGCCAGCCGCTGCCCCTCGGCCTCGGCGTCGGGGAGCTGGGCAGCGCTGGCGGCGTCGGAGGCCATCAGGCCGTCCATCACCCGGAGCTGCGCGGCCAGCGCGGTGCCGCGCGCCTGCACCGCGCTGGAGAGCCGCGAGTGCGAGGTGTTGATGAGCGAGTCCAGCCGCTGCACGTCGGGGTTGGTGGTGGCGCGCGACCAGGGGCCGGTGGTCAGCGAGTCGCGCACCGTCTGGTAGCGCAGCATCTGCTGGTACAGCGAAACCAGGCCGCCGTTCGACGCCACCTGCGGGCTGGCCGCCAGCGCCGCCATCTCGTCGCCGCCGCGGCCGCCGGTGCCCAGCGCCTGCGCCATCTGGTCGTAGATGCGCTGCTCCTGCGCCAGCTGCTCGCGCTGGATGCGCAGGTTGGCCAGGCCGTCCTGCGTGGCCTTGAAGCGCTCCTGCGGGCTGAAGGCGTTCACGCTCTTGCGGAACGAGCTCAGCTGCATCTGCGCCGTCATCAGCAGCGAGTCGGTGCTGCGCAGCTGCTCGTGAATGAACTGCGCGCGCCGCCGCGAGGCCTGCTGCGCGCTCTGGGCGTTCAGGTACTGGAACGATGCGGCGCTGGCGTCGGCCACGCGCTTGGCCAGCGTGCGGTCGTACGCCAGGTAGGCGATGTCGATGACGTTGGTGAGCTGGCGCGGGTTCGCCTGCACGCCGTTCAGCACCATGTTGATGGCCTCGTCGCGCGAGACCACGGCGAAGCGCGCCTGGGCGAAGGCGGGGCGGCGCGCGAAGGTGGCGGTCACCCCCGGCAGCTGCAGCGGCTGGCGATAGGGCCCGCGCGCGGTGACGCCGCTCAGCGTGGCGACGACCTCGCGGGCGCCGAAGCGCACGGCCATGGTGTCGCCCTCCTGCGCCGCCGAGTTCACGGCCACGGGGCCCAGCACGGCATACGGGAAATCGGGCATCTCGGGGTGCAGCCTGAGCCCCAGCGAGTCCACCACCATCCCGGCCACGGCGCGGCTGCGCAGCACCTGGATCTGGGAAAGGATGGGGTCGGTGTAGTAGCCGGGGAGCTGGTCGGCGTTGCCGCCGGCGGCGGTGGCCGACAGGTCGCCCGACATCTTCACCGACGGGTCGCGCAGCCGCACCGAGGTGCTGGCCATGAACATCGGCAGCTCCTTCGACACGCGCCACACGGCCAGCCCCACCGACAGCACCACGGCGGCGGCCACCAGCCACCAGTAGCGGCGGACGGCGTTCAGGTAGTCGCGCAGCGGAATGCCGTCGCGCTCCTCCTCGGCCTGCGGGGTCAGCGACGACCGCAGCACGGGGTCGCGCACGGGGCGCTCGGCCAGCTGCTTCACGTGTGTTTCGATGGGGCTCAGCTCGGACACGGTGTCACCGGGTGCGAAGCGGGAGACTGCGGAAATCCGGCCGCGGACGCGGCGGGTTCATTCCAGCGAGATGGCATCGTAGAGGGGCCCACCCTGCCGGCGGCGGGCGATATGGATGCAGAACACGTTGAAAGATAACGACTTATCGCGATTTTGTGAATCCGGTGGGATGTGGACGCGGGATGGGACGGACGAAGTGCCAAGTCCTGAGTCCCAAGTCCTAAGTGGTTGCGAGCAAGGACTCTGCGCGAGGGGAGACATCCTGCCCGCTTGGCTGGCCCCCTCCCCGGCCCCCTCCCCCAAAACTGCCTGGGGGAGGGGGAGACCTCATCGCGAGGAGAGGCTTCGGTTTGGAGAGGAGGCGCCCTGCCCGCCTGGCTGGCCCCTCCCCCGGCCCCTCCGCCCGCTCCGCGGGGGAGGGGAGAACTCAGCTCAACACTACCTTCGGCTCACCGGCCCCAAAGCCAGGCGGCAGTCCCGCAGGGACTTTGTGCTGTTGTTGCCCGCCAATTTCATTGGCGGGTCGCCGCAGCATTCAGCATTCAGCACTCAGCACTCAGCACTCAGCACTCAGCACTCAGCACTCAGCACTCAGCACTCAGCACTCAGCACTCAGCACTCAGCACTCAGCACTCAGCACTCCCTTTCAGTCCTTGAGATACCACTCGATCGTCCGCTCCAGCCCCTCGCGGACGTTCACGTGCGCGCGGAAGCCGAAGAGGGAAAGCGCCTTCGAGGTGTCCAGGCAGCGGCGCGGCTGGCCGTCGGGCTTGCCGGTGTCGTAGGCGAAGCGCCCCCGGAAGCCCACGATGTCGGCGATCAGCTGGGCGACTTCGGAGATGCGGATCTCCAGCCCGATCCCCACGTTCACCGGGTCGGCGTCGTCGTAGTGCTCGGCGGCCAGCAGCAGGGCGCGCGCGCAGTCCTCCACGTACAGGAACTCGCGCGAGGCCTGCCCCGTGCCCCAGATCACCAGCTCGTCCGCGCCCGTCCGCTTGGCCTCGACCACGCGGCGGATCAGCGCCGGGATGACGTGGCTGGTCTCGGGGTCGAAGTTGTCGCGCGGGCCGTACAGGTTGGTGGGGAGCAGGTAGATGCCGTTCAGCCCGTACTCCTGCCGGTACGCCGTGAGCTGCACGTGCAGCGCCTTCTTGGCGATCCCGTACGGCGCGTTGGTCTCTTCCGGGTAGCCGATCCAGAAGTCCTCCTCGCGGAAGGGCACCGGCGTGTACTTGGGGTACGCGCACACGGTGCCCACCTGGACGAACTTCTCCACCCCGCGCAGCCGCGCCTCCTCGATCAGCTGCGCGCCCATCATGATGTTGTTGTAGAAGAAGCGCCCCGGGTGCGCGCGGTTGGCCCCGATCCCCCCCACCTCGGCGGCCAGGTGCAGCACCACGTCGGGGCGGGATTCCTCCATCACCCGCTCCACGTTGCGGTGCTCGGTCAGGTCGTACTCGGCGCGGCGGGGAACGAAGACCTCAGCGGCGCCCAGGCGGCGCAGCAGCTCCACCACGTGCGAGCCCAGGAAGCCGGTGCCGCCGGTGACCAGCACCCGGCGCGTGCGCCAGAACTCGGGAGAAAGCTCGCGCTCCGGGTGTGTCCCGGGGGCGAGCGGGGCCTGCTCACTCATGCGTTGTCGTCAGGGAAATGTACGGCGGAAGGAACCGCTTGCCACGGAATGATAAAGCTCCACGGTCCGCCGGGCCATGCCCCCGGCCGAGAGCTCGCCGGCCACCCGCGCCCGCCCCGCGGCGCCCATCCGCCCGCGCAGCGGCGCGTCGTCCAGCAGCCGGGTGACCGCATCGCCCAGCGCGTCCGCGTCGGCGGGGGGGACGGTGAGGCCGGTGACGCCGTGCGGCGAGACGAAAGGGACGCCGCTGTCGAGCGCGGTGTTCACCACCGGGACCCCGCAGGCCATTGCCTCCATCTGCACCAGCCCGAACGCCTCGCTGCGGGCCACGCTGGGGAGCGCGAACACGCCGGCGGCGTGGTAGTACGGACGCAGGTCCGGCACGGCGCCGAGCAGCGTCACCTTTCCCGCGACGCCTTCCTCCGCCGCCAGCCGCTCCAGCTCGCCGCGCAGCGGGCCCGCGCCGGCGATCAGGAGGCGCGCGTCCACCCGCTTCATGGCGCGCACAAGGTACGCAAAACCCTTGTAGTAGACCAGCCTTCCCGCGGCGAAGACGATGCGCTCTCCGAACCTGGCGCGGATCGCCCGCACCTCGTCCGCGTCCACCCGCTGCAGCGCGTCCACGTCGATGCCGAAGGGGATGGTCGTCACCCGCTCCGCGTGGCGGCGGAGGACGGGGGAGCTGGCCGCGTAGTCCGGCGAGGTGGCGATGATCGCGTCCGCGCGGCGGAGGAAGCGGTGCAGGATGGGCGAGAAGAGCGGCCCCAGCACGCGCTGGCGCACGATGTCGCTGTGGTAGGTGACCACGAGCTTCCCGCGCGGCCGCGCCGCCAGGTACGACAGCACGGCGGTGGGATTGGGATGATGGAAGTGGACGATGTCCGCGTCAGCGCGCCGGATCTCCCGCGCCATCCCCGGATTGAACGACGCCGACGCGAGCGTCAGCCTCGTCCCGATGCGGGTGACGGGGATGCCGCCCCGCACCTCGCGCGTGGTCGCCGCATCGTCCGCGCTGACGAGCACGGAGAGGTCCACGTCCGCCTGCGTCATCCGGCAGAGCAGCTCCAGGTGCGTTTCCATTCCCCCCTGGTGCGGCGGATAGAACTTGCCCACGTGCAGCACCTTCAATCGCCGCTCGGTCATCGCGCGCACATCCCGGTGGGGAAGTCACCCATGCGCGGCCAGGCCGCCCCCCGGCGGCTGAAGCCGCGGCAACAACGACGGGAAGCCTCGCAAACCGCGCGAGGCTGTTCGGCTCGGGGACGGAATCCAGCTCGCGAAGGACAGTCCCGTGCATCTTCCGCGATCGCGAGCGGCACGGGACGACGACGCGGGGCGGGCGGAGGAAGGATCGTCTCCATCACCCTTCCCTCATCCCCAGCACCTGGCGGTAGACGGCCAGCACGCCGCGGGCGTACGACTCCAGCGAGAAGGCGTCGGCGCGCTCCAGGGCGGCCTCGCGGCGGCCGGCCCACTGGCGCCGGTCGCCGCGGTCGAGGATCAGCCGGTCCACGGTCTCCACCCACGCCTGCAGGTCGCGCACGGGAACGTACGTCACCGCCTCGCCGCCGACCTCGCGGAAGACGCGCAGATCGCTGGCGACCACGGGCGTGCCGCACGCCATTGCCTCCACCACGGGCCAGCCGAAGCCCTCGCGCTTGCTCGTCGCCAGCATCGCCGCGGCGCGGCGGTAGACGGCGGCCAGGACCGGGCGGGAGATGAACGGCAGCTCGGCCACGCGGTCGAGCGGAATTCCCAGCTCCCCGCACAGCTCCCGCTGCTCCGCGCTCAGCCGCCCGCCCACGCGCACCAGCCGCAGCGCGGGATGCCGCTCGCGCAGCGCCGCGAAGATGCGCAGCAGGAACTCCAGCCGCTTGCGCGGAACGTTGATCCCCACGTGCAGCAGGTCGATGGCCGACCCATCCGCCGGGCCCAGCAGCCGCGCGGCCTCGGCATCGGCGGCGGAGTCGGGGTCGGGCGCGAAGTCGGGGTGCACGGGGAGGGGAACGACGGTGAGGCGCTGGGGATCGGCCAGCCCGAGCTCCACCAGCTGGTCGCGGACCGCGCCGGTGTCGCAGATGACGTGCGCCGCGTGGCCCAGCCCCGCCATCACCCGCTTCATCGTCGCCCGGAACCACCACGGCCGCGCCTCGCGCTCCGGGCCGACCAGCGAGCGGAAGGCGTCCAGGTCGTGGCAGGTGACGACGACGGGCTTGTTCGGGAGATGATCGACCAGGTGCGCGTAGCTGTGGTCGATGACGTGGAAGATGCGGAAATCCCGCGCGCGCCGGCGGAGCCACCGCGGATACGCCACGTAGCGGCCGAGATAGCGGTCCACGTTGCTGGCGGATGCCTCCGCCGGACCGAAGCGGCCGCGGATGCGGGGCATCGCGGGGCGCAGGATCTCCGGGTCGAAGGCGCCGCCGCCGTACCGGTCGATCCCCATCTCCGTGAGCTCCGCCGCCAGGTCCATGCTGGGCCAGCGCTCCTCCACGAAGTCGGCCACGATCCCCACGCGCACCGGCTTGCGGCGCGGCGCGGCGACCGGCCGGGGCGCGGGCGCTACTTCGGCGAGAGTACGAACCATGCCTGGCTGTTCAGGAGCGGGCCCAGGAGCGGCACGGGGGAGAAGAGGGTGCGGCGGACGGTGAAGTCGCGCGCCAGCCGCCGCCGCAGCGCGCGCCAGTTGAACCCCTTGTGGCCGTGGTACACGTTCGCCTCGCCGGAGGCGAAGCTGGACGCGTAGACGGGGCGCTGGATGCCGGTGCCGCCGCCCGCGAACACCATCGCCGCCAGCTCGCGCGGGGTGTACGTCTCGCGCTCGCGGTAGCCCTCCAGCCCGCGGCGGGCGGCGAGCGCGCGGTACATCTGCTTGCCGACGAGCGCGGGCCCCGTCTCCACGGGGACGGAGATGACGACGGTGCCGTCCCTCGCCACCAGCCGGCGCAGATCGGCCAGGACGCGGTCCGCCGTCTCGGCGGTGCAGTGCTCCAGCACCTCCATGCAGACCGCGACGCCGAAGCCCCCGTCCGGCTCGCCGTCGAGCGCGGAGGTGTGGACGAAGCGCAGGCCCTCGTCCCCCGCGAAGCGCGCGGCGGCCTCGGCGGCCAGGGCGGCGTCCACCTCGGCGCCGACGGCCGCGGGGAAGAGGTCGCGCACCATCGACAGGAAGGTGCCGTCGCCGCAGCCGTAGTCCAGCAGGCGGGCGCCGGCGTGCGGGGCCACCAGCTCGCGGGCCACGCGGAAGCGCGAGCCGTGGCTCCAGCGCAGCAGCCGGAACCCGCCGAAGAGCTGGCGGCGGGCATACGCGCCTTCGCGGACCCGTTCGTCGGTGCTCATCGTCCGAACCGCGATCTCACGCGGAGACGCGGAGACGCAGAGAACTCAACGTTTCGATTCATTTCTCTGCGTCTCCGCGTCTCCGCGTGAGATTTCGGTCGAGGATGGCGTCGAAGAAATCGAGGTGCCGGCGCGCGACGACGGGGAGCGCGAACTCCGTGCGCACGCGCTCCAGTCCGCGCGCCGCCGCCTCCGCGCGGGCGGCGGGATCGGCGGTCCAGCGGCGGATGGCGGTGCGCAGCGCGTCCGCATCTCCCTCGCGGACGACGGCGCCCGCGTCGCCGATCACGTGCGGGATCTCGCCGCTGTTGCTGCCGATGACGGGGACGCCCGACGCCATCGCCTCGGCCAGCATCCGCCCGAACTGCTCGCGCCAGCGCGGCGTGGTCAGGCTCGGCGCCACCAGCAGGTCCATCGCGGCGAGATGCTCCGGCACCGCGTCGTGGGGGATGCCGGTGACGATGCGCACCGCGTCCCCGCGCGCCGCGGCCCAATCGCGCAGCTCGCCCTCCATCTCCCCGCCGCCGACCAGCATCGCCCGGGCGCCGCCAAGCCCGTCGAGCGCCCGCATCAGCACGCGCAGCCCCTTCGGCTCGATGAAGCGGCCGAGGTAGCCCACGACGGGCGGCCCATCTCCCGCCCACCCCAGCCGTTCGCGGACGCGGCGGCGCGCCTCGGGATCGGGGCGGAAGCGCGCCGCGTCGACGCCGGGGGGGATGACGGCGTGCGGGCGGTCGCGATAGCCGGGGCGGCCCTGCAGCGTCTCCTCCACCGTCCGCCCGAAGGCGATCCAGCCGTCGGCGCGGCGCATCACCCGGCGCTCCAGCTGCGCGAAGGGCGGCGGGTAGCGCTTGGGGAGATTCTGGAACGTCGCGCAGACCAGCGCCGCATCGCGCCCGACGGATCGCGCGACCTGCGCGGCGGAAAGGACGTACGGCTCCTCCCAGCAGTGCACCACGTCCCAGCGCTCGCGCAGGATGGGGCGCAGCTCGCGGCCGTAGCGCATCAGGTGCGGCCGCCGCGCGAAGCGCACGGGGATGCCGAGGGTGCGGCACGCCTCGCCCGGGATCGGCTCCAGCTCGACGTCGCGCAGATCGCCCGGGTAGCGCGCGGGCGCGACGCACGTGACCTCCCACTCGCCCGCGCCCGCGACGGCCATCTCGTGCGCCAGCCGCCGGTTCATCGCCACCACGTAGCTGTGGCCGATGGTGAGCAGGCGCTTCATCCGGCCGCCCCGATGCGTGCGCGACCGACGAAAGCGCCACGAGGCCGGCGCAAAACACAGAAACCGGACCAAAGAAAAGCGACGTCATCCTGAGGCCGACCGCACCCAAACCCGCCGCCGCCCCAGACTATGCAGGCCGAAGGATCTATAGCATGCCCCGCACGTCCGCATTCGAAGCGCGCGGATTCGCCAGGCACCGCCGAGAAGCGTAGATGCGCTCCGAAAGCTGACGTGCACGACCGGCTATAGATCCTTCGGCCTGCATGCTTTTGGTCACGCTGAAGGTACGGTGTGGCCGGCCTCAGGATGACGTCGTTCTGGTGTTCGCGCGTAAAACTCAGGTCGTGCTCGGCCGCTCGGGCGAACTCAACGTCTCGGTGTTGTTGAAGCCTCGCGCAGTTTGCGAGGCTTTCCGTCGTTGTTGCTGCGGGTTTACCCGGTCTTCCGCTCTTCGGCCCGAGGATGATGTTTCGAGTCGAAGTGAGTCTTCCACCGCGGTTAGTTCTCTGCGTCTCCGCGTCTCCGCGTGAGATTGGGAATGGTGAGGGCGCGCTCATGCGTCCGGCCCCGCGGTGACGGCCGGGCCGCGATACGGCTCCGGCGGCGACTGCGTCATCGACCGCCAGCGGCGCATCGTCTCCCAGCGCACGGGCCTGCGCTCGCGCATCAGCGCCGGGAGGTCGCGGGCGAGGCCGCGGACGATGCGGCCGAAGCCGCCGGGGTCGTCGATCCCCCACCCCTTGCGCATGGGAAAGTAGCGCCAGAGGCGGACGGCCACACCGGCGGGCATCAGCGGCATCGGCTCGTCGCAGAAGGCGCTGACGACGGAGTTCCGGACCGTCTGGTGCAGGTAGCGCCGCCGGTCGCGCCCGGCCGCCGCCGCCACGTGCCCCACGCCCGCCGACGGGAGGTAGACGACGCGCCAGCCCTCGTCCAGCATCCGCAGGCAGAGGTCCTTTTCCTCGCCGTTGATCCCCAGCCGCTCGCGGAAGCCGCCCACGGAGAGGAACGCGTCCCGCCGCAGCAGGTGCGCGTAGCCGATGAAGGTCGGCGCGTAGCAGGGATAGTCGACCGGCGCGGGCTGGGCGGAGGGCGCGTAGGGCACGCCCGCCTCGTCGCACTGCGGGAAGGCGATCGCCGCCACCTCGGGATCGGTCTCCAGCACACGGACGGCCTGCTCCACGGCCTCGCGGGTGACGACGAACGCGTCGTCGTCCAGGTTCAGCACCCACGGAGTGCGCGCCTCGCGGGCGATGCGGTTGCGCCCCGCGGCCACGTTCACGCTGCGCTCGTTGCGGATGAAGCGCACCTCAGGCGGCAGGTCGGCCGCGAGCGCCGCCGTCACCGCTCCTTCGACGGGAGGATCGGAAGCGTCGTCCACCACGATGGCCTCGGCAAGGAGGCCGTCGAGCAGGCGCAGCGAGCGGAGGCAGCGCACGAGCGCCTCGGGCCGGTCCTTCGTCGCCACGCCCACGGTGAGCGACGGCGGCGGCGGCGGCGCGTCGGGGAGCGTCACGAGCCGCGGCGGACGAAGGCGTTCACGTTGGCCGCGTACCAGGGCGGCAGGTCCAGCGCGGCCACGTCGGCCCGGAGCGCGTCGTTCTCCGGCGCGAGGTCGTACCCCATCTTGCGAAAGCGCGCGATCCAGTGCTCCGGCGGCTGCTCGTTCACGTGCAGCACCCCGCCCTGCAGCGGCTGCGCGCCGGAGAAGACGATCGCCGGGGCGCACGACGCGAGCAGCCGCAGCAGCTTCGGCGAGTGCCAGGCGGGGACGTGCTCCACGGTTTCCAGCGAGATGGCCAGGTCGAACGCGCCCAGCTCCCGCGCGAACGCGTCGATCCCGCGCATCGGCGTCCCCGCGAGGTCCAGCGCGCGCGTCCGCAGCCCGCGCGCCGCCGCCCGCTCCAGCGCCGCGGGAGACTGGTCGACGCCCATCGCCGCGAGGCCGGGGGAGATGCGGCGCATCGCGGCGAGCAGCTTCCCGTCGCCGCAGCCCACGTCGAGCGCGGATGACGCGGGGAAGCGGCGGAGGATGGCGCGCGCGAAACCCTCCCAGTCCCCCGTCTCGTTGCGCCGCCAGAAGTCCTCGCCGAAAGCAGTCGCGCGCTCGGGGCGGATGCGGTCGCGGGCGCGCTGCGCGTACCACGCCGCGAGCGACGCGGCAGTGCGCACGCGCCAGTAGGCGCGCGGGGCGCGGCGCTTGGCGGCGTCCAGCGCGTGGCGAAGGAGCGGCACCGATCAGGCCCCCGCCACGGCGGCTTCGTACACCTCGAGCGTGCGCTCGGCGGTCGCGGTCCAGCTCATCCCGCGCACGGCGTCGTGGCCCTGCTCGGCCATGCGGCGGCGGAGCGGCGCATCCTCCATCAGCCGGCGCACGGCCGCGGCGATGGCCTCGGGCTGGCGCGGCGGCACCTGGATCCCCCCGCCGCCGCCCGCCAGCAGGAGCGGCACCACGCCGACCGAGGTCGCCACCACGGGAAGGCGCTGGCTCAGCGCCTCGACGATCACCATCCCGAACCCCTCGTAGGTGGACGTCATCACCAGCAGGTCGTGCTCGCGATAGTGGCGCATCACCTCCGCCTCGTCGCAGCGCGGGACGACGGTCACCAGGGGTCGCGCCTCGGGGGGGAAGGCGGCCAGCACGTCGGCCTCCGGGCGCCCCGGGCCCAGGACGGTGAGCCGCGGCGGATCGGGCCGCTCGGCCAGGATCGCCATCGCCCGGACGAGGTAGTCCACCCCCTTCACCGGGTCCCACGAGCCGCAGAAGAGCAGGCCGCGGCCGCGCGGCGCGCCCGGCGGTGGCGCGGAGTCGAGGAAATTCTGTGAGACGCCGTGCGGCACCACGTCCACCTTCTCCGCGGGCTTCCAGCCGCGGCGCACCACGAAGTCGCGCTCGGCGGCGTTCAGGACGATCATCCGGTGCGCCCGGCGCGCGGCGAGGGCCACCTGGCTCATCCGCACCGCCGGGTACCAGAGGCGGCGCGGCCAGGGCTTGGGGATGAGCCCCCAGTGGTGGTCCTCCACCATCCGCTCGAAGTTCAGGTGCTCGATCCCGTGCGAGCGGCTCACGATCCCCACCCCGCGGTAGAGCTTCGACCCGCGCCTGAGGCCGAGGATGGCGCCCTCCGCGCTGGCCACGTCGACCACGTCGTATCTCCCCCGCTCCCCGAAGGCGCGGCGGATGGCGCGCTCGGCCAGCATGGGGCCCACCAGCCAGCGCAGGCGCGCGTTCCGCGGCCGCTCGCCGATCTCCGGCGCGAGGAGGACGTCGCACTCGTGGCCGAGGGCGCGGAATTCCTCGCGCAGCTTGTGGTAGACCTTGCCCGAGCCCAGGCGCGGGTCGTCCGGATAGTCGCCGACGAGCAGGATCTTCACTCGGCCTTCTCCCGTTTTGCGGCCGCCCAGCGGATGCGGGCCTTCAGCGCCCGCGCAGGCTGCAGCATGCGGTCCACCGCGCGCGGGCCGGGGCCGAACACCGCGCGCTGCAGCCGAATCTCCGCCTCCTCGCCCTTATCTCCCGACGCCCGCATCTCCATCAGCTCGTGGTGGTAGACGGCCCAGAGCGAGAAGTACGGCCGGTCCAGCGCGCCGGTGAAGTGGAGATAGGCGGCGAACGGGCTGCGGCGCCAGTCGCCCGCGGGATGGCGCTCGTGGCGGACCAGCGGGTCGCGGTTCAGCAGGATGCCGCCGGCGTGGTGGAGGAGGATGGCGGTGTAGACGTTGTCCCAGATGGGCTCGCCGCCGATGTACGCGCGGAAGCGCCGCCGGTTCGCGCGCCACCAGCCCACCGAGACGGCGAACGCGTCGATCCCCGGCGTCACCATCTCGATGTCCTTCCCCGTGGTGGGATGGAAGTCCATGCGCGAGAAGGCGTACGCCGCGCGGCCGCCGTGGCGGATGCGGTCGACGGCGGCCTGCGTGTAGCCGATGTCGGAGTTGGCGTACGCGAACCAGCGGCACCCCTCGCGCGCCGCGATGTCGGCCAGGCGGTCGAACACCTCGCTGACGATGGGCTTGCGCGGCCCCGCGCGCCCGCTGGCGGTGCGCGAGTCCCGCGCGAGCACGGGGTGCGTGGCGAAGCCGTCGACCTCGAAGACGTCGCCCGGCCAGCCGAGGTTCGCGAGGCGCACGCCGTCCAGCGCGCGCCAGGTCGCCAGCGCCTCCGCCTGCCGCCGCGCCCCGTCGCCCGACGCGGGGAATGCGTTCACGCCGAGGAGGATGGTCATTCAAGAAGTGCAGAAGATGGGACGATCATGTGATTCGATGGATGGTGGTGCGCGCCCGCGGCGGGCCCTCTCCCTGGCTCGCCCGGCGCGACTTCCGTCGCGTCGCCGGGCCGCCTGTCCCTCCCCCAAAACTGCCTGGCGGAGGGACGGGCTTCGGCGGGGCCTGCCGATGGCGGCGCACTCGTCGGGGGCTGGTGTAACGGGTTGCGATTCCGATTTGCGCTCCTTCGGAAATATCCTGCCCGCCGGGCTGGCCCCCTCCCCCGGCCCCGGCCCCGCCCCCGGCCCCTCCTCCGCTCCGCGGGGGAGGGGAGAACTCATCGAGGAGGCACCATCGTCTCGGAGCCACCACGATGGTGCGGGCGCGAGTCCGCGAAGGCGGACTTTGGGCCGTTGTTGCCGCGAATTCATTCGCCCTTCCCCAGCCTTTCCCCCCGCGCATCACTCCCCCACAGCAGCACGTCCAGCGTGCGGCGCATGGAGAAGCTGCGCTCGTAGAAGGCGCGGCCGGCGGTGCCCAGGGCGCGGCGGCGCGGCGCGTCGTCGAGCAGGTCCAGCGCCTCGGAGGCCAGGGCGCTCGCATCGCCCGCCGGGAGCAGGGGGATCTCGGCGGCGCGCCACTCCGGCTCGGTGAAGCGCCCCTGCGTGGTCACCACGGGAACGCCGTGCGAGAGCATCGCCATCACCGTCGTCCGCCGCGCGCTGGCGCCGTCGGGGTAGGGCTGGATGGCCAGGTCGCACGCCTGCAGGTGCACCGACAGGCGGTCGTGCGGCAGGCGCCCGGGCGCGACCACGCGGTCCGCGAGCGCGGGATCGGCGGCGATCAGGCGCTGGGCGAACGCAGGCCCGCCATCGCCCAGCAGCAGCGCCACGCTGGTGGACGGCGGCGCCAGGATGGCCAGCAGAGCCGGCTCCAGCAGCGGCGCGATCATCCCCCCGTACGTGCCGAAGTGCCCCACCACGTGCCGCCCCGGCCGGTTGGCGCCGAGCCTGGCGCGCAGCACCGCCACGCCCTCGGGGTCGTCCACGCGCGGGACGGTGGAGGGGATGGGGAGCCAGCGCATCGGGCCCAATCGCCGCGGCGCCCACGGCCGCAGCAGCCGCTCCCACGCGGGCGTCGACATGTACGCGGCGCGGGCGGCGCGCAGGAGCAGCATCGCCATCCACCGATTGGCGGCGGCCAGCACGTTGCGCTGCGGACGGCGGATGCCGAACTGCACGTACGGCTCGTGGAACATCACCCGCACGTCGTCGCCCGCCTCCGCGCGGCGCAGCGCCCAGCGGCAGAAGGCGGCGTTCATTCCCCGCCGCCCGAACGCCTGCGGCGCGTACTGCAGCAGCAGCGTGCGCGGCGCGGGAAAGGCCTCCATCTCCGCGCTCATCCGCCGCAAGCCCTCGCCGTCGAACGCCGCGGGGTGCACCTCCACGCGCCGCTCGGCGGACGGCTCGGCGGGCGCCCAGACGTGCACGCGGCATCCCTCGCCGGCCAGCGCGTGGGCGAGCGCGTGCGTGTACTCGCCCACGCCGCCGCTCGCGGGCGGGTACTCGCCGGTGACCAGGTGCCAGACGCGCGGGGGAGTCATCGCCAGGGAAACTTCACGCGGAACCGGCGGCGTCAACCGGGGCCCGGGAAGCCCCCGCGCGCGCGGCGTCCGCGAGCACGCGCTCCAGCGCGTCCACGTGCGCCGCGAGCGACATCCTCCGCGCCGCGTCGAGCGCGCGGGGGCGCATCGCGGCGAGCTCGGCCGGGTGCGTCGCGGCCCAGGCGAGCGCGTCCGCCAAAGACTCCACGCGCGGCGGGTCGCCGGGGACGAGGCGGCCGTTGTCGCCGTCCTTCAGCCACTCGCCGATCCCCCCGACGTCGAAGGCGATGGCGGGGACGCCCTGCGAGCCGGCCTCCAGCCCCACCAGCCCGAACGGCTCCGGCCAGACGCTGGGGACGGCGAGCACGGAGGCCGCGCGGAACAGCCGCAGCCGCGCGTCCGCGTCCACCCAGCCGGGGAAGTCCGCGGGGACGCCAAGGTCACGCGCCAGCGCTTCCCACTCGCCGCGCTGCGGGCCGTCGCCGCACATCGTGAGGGGGATGGGGCGCCCGGCGATCTCCGCGGCTCGCGCGGCAGCGCGGATCAGCACGTCGCCGCCCTTCAATCGCGTCATCCGGCCCAGGAAGAGCGCGCGGAAGTCCGCCGGCGCGCCCGCGTCTCCATCCACCCCGATGGTGGAGAAGAGGGGGATGGCGTGCGCCCGCTCCGCCGCGACGCCGTTGCGCACGTACTCGCGGCGCATGTGGCCGCTGGCCGTGACGACGGCGGAATATGCGCCGAAGAGCGACTTCTGCTCGCTGGCCCAGCGCCACTGTTCCGCGACGTACGGCAGGCTCATCCGCCCGTTGCGGCGCGGGAGGTAGAGCGCCAGGCACGCGGGGCCGAAGACGCGGCCGCACGGCTCGGGGCGCGGGAACAGGTGCGCCTTCTGGCCGCCGATGCAGGTGCCGAAGTAGCCGTGCATCATCTTCACGGCCGGCCCGGCGGCGATCAGCGCGCGGTCGACCTCCAGCGGGCGCATGTTGTGGCTGAAGGCAACGTCCGGCGCCCAGGCGCGCATATCGGCCAGCGCGCCGTCCATCCCCCGCTCGGCCATGCAGAAGTGCGGCGCGCCCGCCGGCGCCGGCGTCCCCTCGCCGCCGCGCACGGGGTCGAGATGGAGCAGGGCGACGTCGTGCCCGCGCGAGGCCAGCGCCGGCATCACGGCGGCGAGATACGTCTGCACGCCGCCCGCGTCGCCGATCCCGTCGTTCGCGAAGAGGATGCGCATCCGGTCAGCGGGCGGCCGGCGCGGCGTCACACCAGCGGAGCCGCGATTTGATCTCCTGCCCGCGCGGCACGCCTGGCAGCCTGACGACTCCGATCCGCATCTCCACGGAAGTGCTCATCGACCACTCCTCGCGCGCTTCATCCCGCGCCGAATGCAGGAGGATTCCGGTGCATGCCTCGCCGGGGCCCTCTCCCTGGCTCGCCCGGCGCGACTTCCGTCGCGTCGCCGGGCCGCCTGTCCCTCCCCCAAAACTGCCTGGGGAGGGACGGGGCTTCGGTGGGGCCTGCCAACGGAGGCGCACTCGTCCGGGTCTGGTGTGACGGGTTGCGATCCTGATTTCGCGCTCCTTCGGAAGCATCTTCCCCGCCGGGCTGGCCCCCTCCACCGGCCCCTCCCCCGCTCCACGGGGGAGGGGAGAACTCATCGAGGAGGCACCACCGGCTCGGAACCGCCACGATGGTTCCGCGCGAGTCCGCGAAGGCGGACTTTGGGCCGTTGTTGCCGCGAATTCATTCGCCCGGCCGCGAGGACTCGGACGCGCAAGGAAGCCGCCTCTGCCACTCACCCCCGCACCAGCCGCAAACACTCCCCCTCCAGCGCCCACGGGTCCGCCACGTCGCGCAGCGGCTCGGCGCGGAGGCCCTGCAGCGCCAGCTCGGCCTGCAAGTCCGCGGCGGAGATGCCCATTCCGCGCCAGATGGTGGGGTGCATCTCCACGAACAGTGCCAGCGCATCGCCCGCGGCGCGGATGGTGGCGCGGGCGCCGCGGAGCACGTCCAGCTCGGCGCCCTCCACGTCGATCTTGATGAACGACGGGGTGATGCCCTCGCGCGCGCAGAACTCGTCCACCGTAACGGTCCGCACCGTCTCGCCGCCGGGCTCGTCCGCCAGCCGGTTGGCGCCGGAGATGCCGTCCGTGGCCAGCGTGGCCGTCCCGCTCGACGCGGCGGCGGCGGCGCGCACGGGGACGACGGTCGCGGCGAGGTCGTTCAGGCAAACGTGTTCGGACAGCCCCGCGAACGCCTCGGGCGCGGGCTCGAAGGCGAAGACGCGGCCGCCCGGGCGCACCCACTGCCCCAGCAGCAGCGCGTACGCGCCGACGTTCGCGCCCACGTCGAGGGCGACGCCGCCGGGCTTCGCCGCCGCGCGGAAGGCCTCGTACTCGGCGGGATTCCAGGTGACGAAGCGGTACTCGGGAAGGAGCCGCACCGCCTCGCCGCGCGGGAGGCGCGAGGTGACGCTGCCGCCGGTGCGCAGGCGGACGGCGGCGCGGTAGGCGGCGCGCAGCCAGCGGCGCAGGGCGCCGTCCGGCACGATGCCGCGGAAGCGCGCGCCGAGCCCTTCGATCGCCGTCTCCTTGCGATACGCGTGGCTGTGCGCCACCTCCGGCTCGTCAGCCACGCGCGCCTCCCGCCGCCGCCTCGCGGATCACCATCCCCAACTGCTTTCCGTAGATGGAGGTGGAGCCCGTCTCCTCGATCCGTCTGCGCGCCGCCGTCCCCATCGCCCATCGCTGTTCGGGTGATTCGATCAACCGCCGGAGCGCCGCCACGAGCGCGTCCCCATCCCCTGGCGGGACCAGGATGCCCGTCTCGCCATCGACCACGATCTCCGGAATGGCGTTGATGGCGGTGCCGATCGCGGGGATCCCCGCGGCCGCCGCCTCCTGGTACACCATCCCGAACGCCTCGCCGCGCGTGGGCATGGCGAAGACGTCGGCCGCGCGCCAGAGCGCGAACCACGCCGGCGTGTACGCGCGGATGCCGCGGACGGCGTCGACGCCCGGCGGAAGCGCGTCCAGCGGCGCGTCGGTGACCAGCGTGAGCCGCGCTCGCTCCGCGAACCCGCCCGCGCGCCACGCCTCCAGCAGCTCCGCCCCGCCCTTCCGCGCGAAGTCGCCTCCGACGAAGAGGACGCGCACGAGCTCGTCCCCGGACTTCGCGCGGCGCTCCTCCGCCCATTCCGCGCCGAAGCCGTCCAGCGGCACGGGATACGGCATCACCCGCACCTTCCGCGCGCACTCCGGCTGCTCCGCGGCGAGATCGTCCGCCGCCCAGCGCGAGGTGGAGATGATGGCCGCGGCGGCGCGGAAGACGCGGCGGTCGCGCCCGGCGGGGAGACGGTAGTCCCGCCGCACGACGCCCGGCGGCGCTTCGAGGGACGCGAGGCGCTGGGTGATGTCGATGGAGACGACCGACGGCGTCCGGCGCATCCGCCGCAGGCTGGCCCACGCCGCCGGCTGGGGATGGAAGTGGAGGACGTCGAATCTCCCCATCTTCGCCTCCAGCGCGGCGATGCGCCGGGCCGCGCGCACTCCCGCGTCCAGCTCGTGCCGGAAGCGCGCCGCGGTGAGCGCCCCCGCCGCCGTCCCCGGCCGCGGCCCCATCGCCAGCAGCCGCCGCGCGACCCGCTCCCCCGCCGTCAGCTCGGCGGAGAGGTCGACGTGCACCGCCTCGATCCCCGCGTCCGCCGCGATGGCCTCGCGCACCAGCCGGGCGACGGAGCGGTGGCCCAGGATCCCCGTGTTGACGAAGAGGACGCGGAGCGCGCTCACCGCGCAACCAGGCGCAGGACGGCGTTCGGCGAGTGCAGCACCGCGCGGGCGGAGAGCGGCTGGCCGGCGGAGGTCTCGAAGTGGTAGCCGTGGCCGGCCAGCAGCTCGACCAGCGCTTCGGCGCCGTCGCCGCCGCCGTGGTCCAGCAGGTCCAGATGCAGCTCCAGCAGCAGCACGGGCTTCCGCGCCAGCAGCTCGCGCGCGCCGCGCAGCACCTCCAGCTCGTGCCCCTCCACGTCGATCTTCACCACCTCGGGCGCCCGTCCCATCCGCCGCACCTCGTCGTCGAGGGTGGTGATGAGGACGGCGAAGGTCTGCACCCCGCGCGGCGGCGAGAAGTCGATCAGTCCCATCTCGTCCACCCCGCCGCGCGCCTCCCCCGGCTCGCGCCCCGCGGCCACCTGCCGCACCTCCAGCCGCCGCTCGATGCCGTTCAGCGCCGCCATCTCCCGCGCGTCGCGCACCTGCACGGGCGAGGGCTCCATCGCCACCGCGCGGTTGCCGTCGCGCGCCAGGCAGAAGACGGTGGAGATGAGGCCGCGCGCCGCACCCACGTCCAGCAGCGTCCCCCCCGTCTCGCGGGCGATGCGGATCACCGCGTCCAGCTCCTCGATCGAATCGCCGTTGTCGGCGACGTGGTAGAGCAGGTCGTCGTACGCGGCGTGCGGCGCGCGGAACTCCAGCCCGAGGAACGACACGTCCACGCACTCCGCGCCGGAGTCCAGCTTCCCCGGCTCCAGCGCGTGGCCGCGGTACCCGAACAGCCGCGCGCGAAACGGGGCCTTCACCCGCTCCGGCACCCAGCGCGCCAGGTGCGTCCGCATCCAGCGGAGGTTCAGCATCCGGACACCTCGCCCATCAATCGGCGAGATGGCGCGGGTCGGCGATGGGCAGCATCAATCGGCGCAATGACGTGGTGGCGGATCGGTGATGACGAGACCGTCGCGTTGCGATGGAGATCCCGAAAATGCGAGTGAACTCGCGGCTACAACGGCACGTAGTCCGCCTTCGCGGACATCACACCGGCGACGCACGGGCGGCGGCGCGTCACCCAGGCCCGGTAGTTTCGTACTCTCGTACTTCCGTACTTTCGTACTCATTCCGGCACCAGCCGCAGCCTCACCAGCCACGGCCGGATCCGCGCCGGAAGCGGCAGCCCGGCATACAGCGGCCGCATCGTCCACAGGTACAGCAGCGCGAGCACGGGCGCCAGCACGAACGGGAGCCACACGTTCACGCGCATCCCCAGCACGCCGACCGCGGCGCCGAGGACGAAGAGCGCGCCGCCGCGGAGAACCCACGGTCCCAGCGCGTGGCGCCACAGCTCGCGCTGCCGCATCCCCGTCGTCTTCCGCACCATCCACACGCCGGCCGGATAGGCCACCAGCGCGGTGCTCACCACCGCCGCCAGCGCGATCCCCGCCAGCCCCAGCCAGCGCCCCAGCACCAGCGCGAGCGCCAGGTTCACCGCGCCCTGCGCCACCGACGCCCACCCCGCCTGCACGCGCGTCCCCAGCGTGGCGCTGGTGGTGAACAGCGCGTGCGAGAGCGAGTGGGAGAGGACGACGGCCGCGAGAACCGCGTTCAGCCAGAGCCCGCCGAAGCGCTGCGGGCCCACCCACAGCGTCACGAAGCTCGGGTTGAAGGCCACGATCGCGCACGCCACCCCGCCCGAGGTGATCAGGATCAGCCGCAGCAGGGAGATGACGACCTCGCGGACGCGCTCCGGCCGACCCTCGCCCTTCAGCTGCGCCAGCCCCACCAGCCCGGAGTCGGGGAGCTGCCAGCTCATCTGCATCCCCACGGTGCCCAGCTTGAAGGTCATCGCGTAGACCACCGCGGCGGCCGGGCCCATCACGGCGAGGATGACGATGCTGTCGCTGGCGGCCACCATCCGCCACCCCAGCCCCGCCGTCCACGAGCCGAACCCCTGCGCCGTCATCGTCCGGAGCGTGGCCATCCCCGGCATCCGCCAGCCGTGCAGCAGGTCCGGCGCCAGGCGGCGCATCCGCGCCCAGCTGGCCGCGCCCGCGACCACGGCGGGAACCGCGGCGGCGGCGGCCAGCGCGTAGAGTCCCCATCCCCCCAGCAGCAGCCCCAGGGTCAGCGCCACGTTCAGCGCCACCTGCGCGATGGCCAGCGAGCCGGAGAAGGTCACGTCCTGCAGCCCCACCGCCGCCGCGTAGAAGGTGCGCAGCGGCATCGCTACCGCCGTCGCGATCACCATCAGCAGCAGCGGCCCGGCCACGGCGGTGCGCTGCGCGGCGGTGAGATGCGCGACGGAGGGCGCCAGCGCGAACGCCAGCAGCGAGAGCGCCACGAACGCCGCCGCCGCCGCCGCGGAGAAGACCACGCCCCCCGCCAGCAGCTCGCGCATGGCCGCGCGGTCGCCGCGTCCGTCGTTCTCGGCCACCAGCCAGGGGATGACGCCCACGACGCCGAGATCGACCATCGACGAGTACGCCAGCAGCTCGCCGAAGGCCAGCCACACGCCGTACTGGTCGTTGGGCACGTGCGCCAGGACGAACGGGACCATCACGATCCCGCTCACCAGCGCCAGCGCGAACTGGAGGTAGCCGAACGCGGCGGTGATCCCCGCCCGGCGGGTGCGGCTCACCCCGCCTGCCCGCGCCCCGCGGCGTGCCGCGCGGCCTGTGCCAGCATCGCGCGCCACCCGGCCGCGGTCGCGCGGCGGCGCCAGTGCGTGCGCTCGCGCGGGTGCTCGCGGCGAATGGTCTCCCCCCAGCGCTCGAAGAAGAGCTTCGCGTTGCGCAGCCCCAGCGCCATCCGCCGCTCCGACGGCGTGCGCCCCAGCGTGGAGCTGACCGCGTGCTCGTACGCCCGGTCGCGCTCGTAGCCGTGCGCGCCGACCTTCCACCCCGCGGCGCGGATCCGGTACGCCAGGTCCGCCTCGTCCCACTCCGTCGGCCGGAACGCCTCGTCCAGCGCGCCCACTTTCGCGATGCACTCCTTGCGCACCACCCACGGGCGGATGACCGCGTCGACCTCGTGGATGCGCATCCAGTTCAGCGGCGCCGGGCCGATGGTGCTCTGCACGCGCTTCCAGTCGATGGTGTCGTGCCAGGTCTCCAGAGGCTCCAGCACCGGGGTGAAGTTCAGCCCGCGCGAAAGGCAGAGCAGCCCCAGCTCGGGGATCTCGCGGAAGGTGGAGAGGAGCTCGGGGACGAACCAGCCGGCCTGCAGGAACATGTCGTCGTGCCAGCTCATCACCAGCGGCGCGCGGGCGCGCGAGATGCCCAGGTTGGTGCACATCAGCTCGTGCACGTCGGGCGTGTGCCCCCAGCGCAGGTGCGCGCGCCCCCAGTCGGTGCGCGCCAGCTCGTCCAGGTACGCGTCGGTGCCGTCGCGGCAGCCGTCGGCGATCACGATCAGCTCCACCGGCGCGCCCGTGGCGTGGCGCCGCCAGCCGTCCAGGCAGCGGCGCAGCATCGCCAGGTTGTCGTGCGTGGCGATGACGACCGAAAGCTCGGGCGTGGCCTCGGCCGCGGAGAGGTCAGGGTTCACGGATGGAGATGGAATGATCTTCGGATGGAGATGGGGATGACGAGCGCGTGCTCCGTGTTCCCGGCCTGTCCGAGGCGGATGCGCGGCGTTACGATCCTGCGCCGCTCCGCACCGATCCCGTGAACGACGCCCCGATGACACCACGCTGGATGAAGGCCGCCGCGCACCTGAGCCGGCTTCCCGAGCTGGCCCGCTGCGCCGTGCGCCTGCGCCCCCCCGTCCGCGCCGCGCGCGCGTACCTGGGGCTGGGCGCGCGCTACCCGTTCGAGCTGGCGACGCGGCGCGGCACGCGCTTCACCGTGGGCGGCTTCCACGACCTGGCCACCGCCTGGGTGATCTTCTGCCGCGGCGAGTACGCGGTGGATCCCGGCGCGCGCTGCATCGTGGACCTGGGCGCCAACTTCGGCGCCTTCACCCTCCTTGCGGCGGAGACGGCACCGGGCGCCCGCATCGCCGCCGTCGAGCCCTTCCCCGCCGAGTTCGCGCGGCTGCAGGCCAACGTCGCCGCCAACGGCTTCGGCGACCGCGTGCGCTGCCTCCGGGTGGCCGTCGCGGCGGAAGCGGGGGAGCGGCGGATGGAGGTGGGCGACGCGCCCGCGCAGTCCCGCGGCCTTCTCCCCCCCGACGCCGCGCCCGCGTCCTCCGTCGCCGTGGCCGCCCAGCCGCTCGCCGACATCCTCCGCCGCGCGATGGAGGATGCGGGCACGGCGCGCATCGACCTGGTGAAGATGGACGTCGAGGGCGCCGAGCACGAATTGATCCCCCAGCTCACCGCCGACGTGCTCGCGCCGGTGGACGCGTGGCAGATGGAGTACCATCCCAACGCCCCTTCCGCCCCGCTCTTCGCCGCGCTGGAGCGCGCCGGGCTGCGCCTCGTGCGGGATCTGCGGTTCCATCCCGACTCGGGCGTGGCGTGGTTCCGGCGCGGGAATCCTCCCGCCACGGCTTAGGCCGCGTGCCCCCTCCCGATAACCGGAGGGGGTAACTTCGATTGCGGCGCGCGGATGCTCGATCACTCCTCCGGCTTCCGCGTGACGCGAGGCCCACGGAAGCATCCCGGCCGCTCCGGAAGCTCCCCCGCGATGAGTTCTCCCCTCCCCCGCGGAGCGGGCGGAGGTGCCGGGGGAGGGGACCAGCCAGGCGGGCAGGATGCCTCCCTCCTCGCGCCGTGGCCTCTCCGTCTTCCGGCCTACCCCGGCTGCCGCCCGAACGCGATCAGGTTCAGCGCTAGCGGCGACCTCACCCCGCCGGGAAGCGTGCGCGAGATCGTCCAGAACGCCATCGGCAGCACGCTCCCGGCGATCCGCCGCGCGGCGCCCGCGGAGTGCGGCGGCAGCACCGGCGCCGCCGAGCCCACGGTGACGCTCTCCAGCCCCGCCTGCTCCATCCCGCGCCGCAGCGATTCGGCGGTGAAGTGGTTCACATGCACCAGGTTGTCGGCCACGGTGGGCCGGTAGCCGGGCCGCACCCGCCCGCGGATCAGCTCCTTGCGCAGCTGGTTGCGCCCCTCGGGCACCTTCACCGCGATCCATCCTCCCGGCGCCAGCAGCTTCACGGCGGCCTTCAGCGCGCCCACCGGCTCGGGGATGTGCTCCAGCACGTCCACCATCGTCACCGCGTCGAACCGCCGCCCCTCGTCGGCCAGGTCGCGCAGCCCCGCGCGGTGGACGGTGAGCCCCGTCGCCTCGACGGCGTAGGCGGAGGTGCTGGGGTTCACCTCCACACCCTCGACCGTCCATCCAGCCTTCGATGCGACGTGGATGAGCCGGCCGACGTGCGCGCCCACGTCCAGCAGCGTGCGCCGGGCCGGCGGAAGGCGCTTCGCCAGGCCACCGAGGACGGAGCGGAAGATGAGGTCCTTGGTGGCGTCGCGGAACTCGTCGGCCATCCACTCGCGCGACCAGCGCTGGTCGTACATGCGGTCGAAGAAGCGCTCCAGCGACGGGAGCGCCGCCGGCTGCCCGAAGCCGCAGCGCGCGCAGCGGACGAGATCGACCGTGGCGCCGGTGTAGCGCGCCAGCTCGGGATCCTGCCGCCGGTACTCGCCGAACTCGAAGATGGCGCGGTTCACCGGGCGCAGCTCCGTTCCGCCGCAGATCCAGCAGGCGGGCACGGGGGTGAACCCGGCGTGCGCCGTTGCCGCCTCTCCCGCCGTCGCGTCAGCCATGCCGGCCGCCCATCTCGCTCTCCACCAGTTCCACGATCCGCTCCGCCATCCGGTCCCACGTCCATTCGCGCAGTTCGGCCGACAGATCCGCCGCCGCGGCGCGATGCATCTCCATCTCCCCCCGCCAGGCCCGCAGCCGCTCCGCGACCTCGGGAACGCTGCCGGGATCCTCGATCAGCAGCGCGTCCAGCGGCGCGGGGATGCGCTCCGCCACCCCCGCGCGCCGGCTGACGACCGCGGGAAGGCCGGTGCACAGCGCCTCCTGCACCGCCAGCCCGTACGCCTCGTAGCGCGCGGGCGAGACCACCGCGTCGCACGCCCACAGCACCTCGCGCACGTCACCGCGGAAGCCGAGGAAGCGGATGCAGTGCCCCAGCCGCGCCGCCGCCGCGCGCCGCTTCCACTCCTCCAGCTCGCCGCCCGCGCCGACCACGAGCAGCGTGACGTCCCACCCCGGCTCGCGCGCGCAGAGAAAGTGGAAGGCGTGGAAGAGCGTGTCGAAGCCCTTGCGCCGGTCCCCCAGCGCGCCGACGAACGCCACCGCGGGCGCGTCGCCGTCCAGCCGCAGCGCCGCCCGCGCGGCCCCGCGCTCCTCCGGCGTGGGCGGGCGGAAGCGCTCCGGGTCCGCGCCGTAGTACACGGTGTGCACGCGCGCCGGGTGCGCGGCCAGCAGCTCCACCGCGTGCCGCGCGGTCAGCTCGGAGTTGGCGATGACCGTGCGGGCGCGGGACGCCACGTGGCGCTCGTCGCGCAGCGCCTTCCAGCGCGCGGCGCGCTCCACCATCCGGCGCAGCGGCCGCCCGGCGATCTCGGGGCGGTACGCCGCGTGGACGTAGTGCAGCCAGGTCGCCCGCGCGGGAAAGTTGCCGCCGTTCGCCAGCGCCGCCACGCGACTCGAGCGGGCCAGCCGCCCGCGCTGGTACTCCGCCGCGTAGTCCAGCAGCGGAAAGCCGAGGAGATGCGACCGCAGCGGGCGCGGCACGCGGTGGACGTGCACGCCGGGCATCGCCGCGAGCTCCGGGTCCACGCGGTGCGCGACGAGATGCGTCTCGCGCCCCGAGCGCGCCAGATGCGACGCCAGGGCGAAGTTCGCCGCGTCCATCCCCCCCGTCCGCACGAAGTCCCCCGCCGCGATCAGCCAGGGGGTCATGGCCGGGGGATGGAGATGGGGGGCGCGATGCGGTCGGCGCGCGGCCCTGGCATCGCACCGGGCGACTGGCCGGGCGACTGAAGTCGCGGCAACAACGGCCCGAAGTCCGCCTTCGCGGACTCCCGCCGCGGGCATCCGCGCGGGGCGATGGATCCGTGTGCGGCGCGATTTCTTGGTGACGGGGCGGGTTCCCGCATCATCCTTCCGATCGATCCTGCCTCGATTGGCATCACGCGGTTGCCGGGGCCGCGGCGGGCGCGGCGGCGAGCCTGGCGCGGCGGCGCTCGTGGCGGGCGACGGCGTAGAGGAGCGAGATCAGCAGCCAGAACTCCATCCCCGGCTGCGACAGGAAGATGGGGTACGAGAAGGTGAGCGCGAAAGCGCCGACCCCGTACGCCAGCACGATGATCCCCCAGAACGGCAGCTCCGGCGCCCCCGCGGGCGCCGGCGCGCGCGCCACCTTCCACGCCGCCCACAGCGCCATCACCAGCGCCGTCGCGTAGAACAGCGCCAGCGGAATGCCGCCGTCCACGATCCACCCCGCCCACTGGATCTCCACCCACACGCCGGGCGACGCATCTCCCGGCCTGCCGAAGTAGGTGGCCATCATCCCCCAGTGCCCCAGCCCCATCCCGAACGGCGACTTCGGAAGGATGTTGGTGAACAGCTCGGTGAAGAAGTGGCCACGCTCGTGGTAGTACACGGCGCCCGGACGCGACGCGGTGAGCGTGGCCACGCGCTTGGCCACGGAGGGACCGGCGAGCGCGACCGCCACGCCGTACCCCGCGATCGCCATCGCCACCGCCGTCCCCCCCAGCGCCCACACACGCATCAGGTCGCGCCGCCAGATGAGGATGGCGACGACCATCACCACCGCGATCCCGGTCATCACCAGCACCGCGCGCACCTGCGACAGGTACAGGCAGGTCATCCCGATCACCATGCTCAGCGCGCTGGCGGCGATCGTCCACGGGGTGCGGCGGGTGAGGAAGAAGCCGGTGCCGAAGAGCACGGCGTACAGCCCCGAGATGGCCGCGCCGCCGGGAAGGTCCGTCAGCCCCATCGGCCGGAACACGCGGATGCCGCTGGTGGTGGTGATCATCAGCGCGTCCAGGTAGTCCTTGCGGTTGGCGATCACCGCCGAGATCTGCGGCTGGAACTGGCCGGGAAAGTACACCTGCAGCACCCCCAGCGCGGCGCTGGCGGTGTGGAAGACCCACAGGATCAGCGCCACGCGCTGGATCACGCGCACGTCGGGGTCCAGCCGCGGCACCCAGAAGAGCGGGCCCATCACCGCGAGATACAGGGTCGCGTGCGCCGTTCCCGCCAGCAGCGAGGTGGTCCCCGGGCTCATCACCTGGATGACGACCACGAGCATCGCCAGCAGCCCCACCGGCGCGGCGGGATGGATCCCCCCCCTGCCGCGCAGCCCCGCCAGCAGCACCAGGCTCCCGCCGAAGGTGGCGATGCGCAGCGCCATCCGCAGCGGCCCGATGCCGGGGACGAGCAGCAGCACGCCGCAGAGGAGCACGAAGACCATGAACGCCGGGACCCACGGGTCCGGCCGCCGCTCGCGCTTCGCCGCGGGAGCGGCGGAGGGCGCGGCGAAGGTCGGCGCGGGGAAGGACGGGCGCGCGTTCACGGCTTCCTCGCCACGACGCGCAGCATCGCCGGCGTGGCCAGCGCGGCGCCCTCCAGCACGGCGCCGTCCTCGCCTTCCACGCGGTACCCCAGCGCGGCCAGCAGCGCCGGCGCCTCGGCGGGATCGCCGCCCTGCTCGCGGATCATCTGGTTGTGCAGCTCCAGAAAGAGCACGGGGGGATGGGGAGACGAGAGGAGCCCGCGCGCGCCGCGCAGCACCGCCGCCTCGCCGCCCTCCACGTCGATCTTCACGTGCGTCGGCGCCAGCCCGGTTTCCGCCGCCAGCGCGTCCAGCGTCACCTGCGGCACCTCCAGGCCTCCGCCTGCCGCGTCGGCGGGGACGTAGAAGCCTTCCGCCTGCACGCCGACGGCCACCAGGCGCACCATTCCCGCGCCGTCGCCCGCGGCTGCCTGTACCACGCGGACGCGTTGCGCGCCGCCGTTCAGCCGCGCCTGCGCCCGCGCCACCCGCACCGCCGCGGGCGAGGGGTCCAGCGCCACCGCGCGCGCCGCGGGACCGCCGTAGTGCAGGGCGGCGATGGTGAACACGCCGTAGTGCGCGCCCACGTCGAACAGCACCATCCCCGGCGCGCACCCGGCGATGAAGCGGTCCAGCTCGGCCGCCTGCTCGGGGTCGCGCAGCTGGTGCTGGGCGATCACCGGGTACGCCGCGGGGTGGCAGCGCATCCGCCAGCCGGGGCGCACCTCCAGCACCGGGTGCCGCCCGGCGCGGTACAGCGCCTCGTGCAACGCGCGCCGCGCCGATTTCCCCGGCGCGCGCAGGGCGTTGCGCACGCCGCGCGGCAGGAGCGCGCGGGCGATGCTGCGGAGCGCGCTCACGGCTTCCGCCCCGCCAGCAGCACGTTGTCCGACAGCCCGCGCGGCCACAGGCGTGACATCCAGCGGGGATAGTGGGCCGCGGTGAAGACCACGCGCGCGCTCCCGCTGTACTCCACGGCCACCTCCGCCAGCCCGCACTCCGCGGCGATGCGGCGCAGGTCCACCTCCAGCAGCGCGGTGATGTGCGCCGGGTAGCTCGCCTCGCCGAAGGCGTGGTGGTGGCCGCGCGTCAGCAGCAGCACGCGGCTGGCCAGCGACAGCTGGTTGGGCGTGGTGACGATGATCCATCCCCCCGGCTTCACGAGTCTGGCGAGGGTGCGGACGAAGGCGCGCGGGTTCTCCAGGTGCTCGATGGTCTCCACCGCCGCCACCACGTCGGCGCTGGCGGGGGAGATGGGAAGCTCGTCCGCGTCCAGGTTGGCGGCCACCAGCTCGCCGTCGGCCGGAAACCCGTCGTAGCGCACGGCGTCGATCCCCACGTAGCGGTCGAAGCGGTCGCGGACGAACGGCCACAGGTTCCCGCTCCCGCATCCCACGTCGACGAGCGTCCCGCCGCCCGCGTGCCGCGCGGCGATGGCATCGGCCACCATGCGGTAGATGGCGCTGCCGCTGGCGCCCAGGCTGCGGCGCGCGCGCTCCTCCACCGTGAGCTGCGTCACGCCGCCCCCGCCGTGAGGATGCCGTGCAGCTTCCGCATCTGCATCTCCGGATCGCACAGCTCGCGGGCGCGCGCGGGCCCCGCCGCGCCGAGCCGCGCCCGCATCTCCGCGTCCCCGATGAGCATCCGCAGCGCCTCCGCGGTGGCGGACGGATCGTCCGGGGGGACGAGCACGCCGGTGGCGTCGGTCACGATCTCTCGCGCGCCGCCCAGCGCCGCGCCGATCACGGGGAGTCCGGCGTACATGGCTTCCACGAAGGTGATCCCGAAGGGCTCCGGTCCAAGGTTCGGCTGGCAGAGCACGTCCGCCGCCGCGAGCAGGCGCGGCACGTCCCGGCGCTCGCCCAGCCAGCGCACGCGCTCCGCGATCCCCAGCCGCGCGGCCAACGCCTGCATCTCGTCGCGGTGCCGCAGCTCGTGCGGGCGCTGGGCGCCGCCGGCCAACCAGCAGGTCCAGCGCGGATCGTCCCTCAGCAGCCCGAGTGCCTCGAGATGGACGCGGTGCCCCTTCCACGGCTCCATCCGGCTCGCCTGGACGATGACGACGGACTCCGCCTCCGTCCCGAGCTCCGCGCGCACCGCCACGCGGTCGACGGCGACATCAGGCAGCGCGGCGACGGCCGGGTGCACCACCTCGCCCTCCGCGTGCGGGAAGAGCTTCGGCAGGGTGGCGCGGACGAACTCGCTGGTGCAGATGGCGAGCCTCGGCGGCGTCCGCCGCGCCAGCCGCTCCGCCGCGCCGCCGGAGACCGCGTCGTGCAGCCAGAAGACGGCGGGGACGTCCGCGCGCCGCGCCGCCGGCGCGAAGATGCCGTGCGTCCATGCGGAGTGGAAGATGGATATGTCGGGTTTTTCCGACATGATCGCCTTCCCCATCGCCCGCCGCGCGCTCCACACCGTCCACGAGCGGGAGATGCGCGCGCCGCCGAGGATGGCGACGGGCGCGCCCGCGTCCCGCAGCTCGCCGGCAAGCCGTCCCTCGTACGCCAGCGCGAAGCGCGTCTCCATCTCCGGCACGGCGCCGCGGTGGCGGGCGATGGTCGCCAGCATGGCCTCCACGCCGCCGTACAGGTTCCCGGCGTACACGTGCAGCACGCGCATCACATCCCCAGCGAGCGGTAGAGGGGAACGATCTCGCGCGCCAGCCGCGCCCGGTCGAACTCGCGCTTCGCCTTCTCCCGCCCGGCGATGCCGAGCCGCGCGCGGAGATCCGCGTCGCCGATCAATCTCCCGATCGCCGCCGCCATCGCCGCCGCGTCGCCGGGGGCGACGGCGAGCGCGTCCGCGCCGTCCGACACGATCTCCGCCGCGCCGCCGGCCGCGCTGACCACCACGGCGCGCCCGCACGCCATCGCCTCGGCGATCACCAGCCCGAACGGCTCCGGCTGCGTGCTGGCGTGGACGACCACGTCCAGCGAGCGCATCACCGCCGCGGAGTCCTCCACGAAGCCGGTGAAGCCCGTGCGGTCCGCGATCCCCAGCGCGCCCGCCATCTCCCGCAGCTCGTCCGGGTCCACCTCGCTCCCCGCGGTGGCGTAGATGCGCCCGCCCACCACGTACGCGCGCACCGGCAGCTCGCGGGGGATGAGGGAGATGGCGCGCAGGAAGACGTCGTGCCCCTTCCACAGCCCCATCGTGGCGACGAGCCCCACGCTCACCGTCCCCGGCGCCTCGGGCGGCATCCCCGCCAGCGCGTGCAGGGGGATGCGGTCGCCCTCGGGCGTGAAGCGATCGAGATCGACCGCGTTGTAGACGGTCTCCACGCGCATCCCCGCCCCGCACACGCGCCGCACGTCGTCGGCCACGGACCGGCTGACGGCGACCGCGGCGGCGGGGCGATCCGCGAAGTGCCGCAGCGCCGATGCCATCACCCGCCGCGCCGCCACGTAGTCGTGGATGTGCCAGACGAGCCGCGCGCGCTCCGGCATCGCCATCGCCGCCGCGACGTGCATCTTGAAGCCGTTGGTGTGCACCACGCCGGGGGCGATGGACCGCAGCAGCCCGCGCAGGCGCCGCAGCCACAGCATCCCCGCGGGCGCCGCGGCCAGGAGCCGCGCCAGCAGCGCCGCGCGCGAGCCGCCGCCCGCGTCGCCCAGCGCCTCCAGCAGCCGCGGCATCGGGAAGCGGTGGACGGTCGCGCCGAGCGCCGCCGCCCGCTCCGCCAGCGGCCCCTCGCCGGCGACCACCACGTGCAGCTCCCAATCGGGCTCGGCCGCGCGGAGGCTGGCAAGCAGGTCCAGCAGCGCCCGCTCCGCCCCCCCGATCCGCCCCGACGCGCTCAGGTACGCGACCCTCATCGCGTGGTGTGCTCCGCATTACATCGGGTGCGGAATGCGAGGCCATCCCCGAGAGACGTCATCCTGAGGCCGGCCACACCGGCGCCGCGTCCACGCAAGCCTCCGCAGGCCGAAGGATCTATAGCCTCTCCTCGGTAGTCAGCGGGAGCGACGCACCATCGTTGGATTGCGATGAATGTAACAGCGAGACGGCAGGAAGACTCCGCGCGAGACCTCGGCTGACGTGCGGGCAGGCTATAGGTCCTTTGGCCTGCGACGTCTGGTGCGGAAACGGACTGCGGTGTGGCCGGCCTCAGGATGACGTCACGGGGAGGCGGCGGCTGCGCGCCTCGCGAAGCCGGGAACATGACGTCGCGCGGGATCGGCGGCTGCGCTTCTCCCGGCGAAACCGGGAAGATGGCGTCCGGCAGGGGGCGCGTCAGCTTGCCGCGGTGAGACACGTCATCTCCCGTCTTCCCGGGGGAAAAACAGCAGCGGCGCGAAAGCGAGCTTCCGCGCCGAGCATCCGCCCCGGCCGTCGCGAGGGAGAGGTCCGTCACCAGGCGGGAGATTCGTTCGGGAGCACGGCCGCCCCGCGCGCGTGCGGCTCCGCGTGGCGCGGAGCGGGGCGGCGCGGGCCGCTCACCATCCACTCGCGCACTGCATCGGCCAGCACGTGCACCGTGCGCACCGCGTCGGGAAGCGCGTGCGGGTCGGTGCCGTCGCACCAGGCGCGCACCACCCACGGGTCCGCGCTCCCACCCGCCTCGCCGATGGGGAAATCCACCTTCAGCGCCGCGGCCGCGTGCGCCGCCGGAAGCCCGCCGCGCGCGCCGTCCGCGTCCGAGCAGCGGCAGAACACCACGTCCAGCAGCCCCATCACGTCGGCGTTGTCGGAGAGGATCGCCCGCAGGTGCTCCACGCTCTCGGCGGTCGAGACCACCTGCGCCACGTCGCGCGCGTGGATGCGGTCGCGGATCGACCGGCGCAGCCGCGACGCGCCGCTGGCCACCGCCGCGCCCGCCTCCACGAACTCGTGGTAGCCCAGCCGCTTGATGCCGAACAGCAGCAGCCCCGCCGACAGCGCGCCGCCCCCCGCCGCGATGTACATCACCGACGGCGGCGGCGCGAAGGCGATGAGCAGCGCCAGCATGGCCAGCCCCGCGGCGGCGGTGAACATCAGCACCGCCGCGCGCGTGTGCGTCAGCCCGATGGCCACCAGCCGGTGGTGCACGTGCCGCTCGTCCGCGCCGAAGATGGGCTTCCCGCGCAGCCACCGCCGCACGATGGCCAGCAGCGTGTCGATCAGCGGCAGGGCAAGGACCAGCAGGGGAATGACGGTGAGCACCGCGGTGGTGCTCTTGGTGGCGCCGTGGACGGAGAGCACCGCCAGCATGAAGCCCACGAACAGGCTCCCCGAATCGCCCAGGAAGATGCGCGCGGGGCGGAAGTTGTAGCGCAGGAACCCGGCGAGCGCGCCAGCCAGCGCGGCGCAGACCAGCGCCACTTCCCAGTTCCCCAGCTTCACCGCCACCGCCAGCGTGGTCGACAGCGCGACCAGCCCGATCCCCGTGGCCAGGCCGTCCAGCCCGTCGATCAGGTTGAAGGCGTTGGTCACCCCCACGATCCAGAGCACGGTGATGGGGAGCGACAGCGCGCGCAGCGCCAGCGGCGCGTGCGCCCCGCCGAACACGGTGAAGTAGTCGATGCGGAAGCCGGCCTGCCACGCCAGCAGCGCGGCGGCCAGCTGGGCCAGGAGCTTGGTGCGGGGGGGAAGGTTGTACAGGTCGTCGACCACGCCGGCGGCGAAGAGGATCCATCCCGCCAGCAGCATCCCGCCGAAGAGCGCCGCCGGCCGCTCGGGCTGGAACGACGGGTCGGCGAAGGCCACGGGAAGCGCGGCCACGATCCCCAGGCTCGACGCCAGGCACACCGCCACGCCGCCCAGCCGCGGCACCGGCTTGTGCTCCACCCCCTCCTTCACGCGCGCATGGCCGTAGATGCCGCGCGCCAGCAGGAAGCGCAGCAGCAGCGGGGTCACGGCCACGGCCGTTCCCACGGAGACCAGCAGTGCGGTGAGGATGAACGCCACGGAGGAACCGAACCGGGCTGGGGGAGCTTGCCGGGCGAACGACGCGCCGGCGTCCTGCGACATCAGTTTTCTGATACACCCGTCCGGTCGCGACGGTCCGCGCCCGGTTTACTAAGTCGAATAATGTTCAGGATTTCCGTCGATAACGGCCGCATCAGAGTAACGGGAAAACTGCAACGGGTCAAGCCGCAGCTTGGACGAACCCTGTTCACGCCGACTCCTTGCGTTTCCCTCTCCCGCCGCGCCAGACGGACCGCGGGGGAGATGCGCCCCGGGCGCTCGCCTCGGCGCGATCCGCGGTGCCGTTCGCCGGCCGAGTCTCTGCTCCTCCGCTTCTCCGCGTGAACCCGCTCTTACTGCATCGGGACAGGAGCGGAGAAGATCAGTAGTCGCTCTCGTCCGCCTCCGCCTCGACACCCATGTCGGTGAGGGTGTCGGCGAGCTCGTAGACGGCGGTGAAGTCGTCGATGTAGATGGAGGTCTCCTTGCCGGAGACGGCGTCGTCCGCGGCCTTCCGCGCCTCGATCATCCCCATCCCCGTGTACTGCTGGATGGTGCTCGCCACGGACTCGCGGCTCACGCCGAAGCGCACGCGGTGGATGTGCACCTGCGGCATCAGCCCTCCCCCCGCACCCGCTGGAGGGCTTCGGTGAGGCCGATCCGCCCCTCGTAGATGGCCTTGCCGATGATGGCGCCCGCGATCCCGCCGCGCTCCCGCGCCGCGGCCGCGACGGCGTCCACGTCGCCCATCCCGCTCATCCCGCCGCTGACGACGACCTCGGCGCCGGACTCGGCCGCGAGCGCGGCGGAGAGCTCCAGGTTGGGGCCCATCAGCATCCCGTCGCGCTCGATGTCGGTGTGGACGAGGGTGCGGGCGCCCAGCTCCACCATCGTCTTCGCCAGGTCGAAGAGGTCGGTCCCGCTCTCCTCCGTCCACCCCCGCGCCGCCGGCCGGCGCCCCCGCGCGTCGAGCCCGACGGCGATGCGGTCGGCGCCGAATCGGTCGACGGCGCGGCGGACGAGGTCGGGGTTCTCGATGGCCGCGGTGCCGATCACCGCGCGGGCGGCGCCGGAGTCCAGCACCTCGGCGAGGTCGTCTTCCGTCCGCAGTCCCCCGCCCGTCTGCACCTTCAGCGGCGTCCCGGCGACCACGCGGCGGATGAGCGCGCGGTTGCTTCCGTCGCCGAACGCGGCGTCCAGGTCCACCACGTGGATCCACTCCGCGCCCGCGTCCGCGAACGAGCGCGCCACGGCCAGCGGGTCGTCCCCATACACCGTCTCCCGGCTCGCCTCGCCCTTCTCCAGCCGCACGCAGCGGCCGCGGCGCAGGTCGATGGCCGGGTACAGCGCGAACCGGCTACCCACGATCGCGGCTGCGCCGGGGCCGCTCGGCCAGCTTCACCCCCGCCTCGCGCTCCATCGCCGCCACGCGCGCCTCCACCACCTCGCGGAAGCGCGAGCCGTCCACCGGCTCGGCCTGGATCTCCCGCACGTTGGCCGGGTTGATGGGCCGCCCGTTCTGCCGGAACTCGTAGTGGAGGTGCGGCCCCGTCGCGAGCCCCGTCATCCCCACGTACGCGATCACCTGCCCCTGCCGCACCCGCACCCCGTCGTCGATCCCCTTGGCGAACGAGCGGAGGTGGCCGTAGCGCGTCGTATATCCGCGTCCGTGGGCGATCTCCAGCAGGTTGCCGTATCCCCCGCTCCACCCGGCGCGGCGCACCACGCCGTCGGCCACCGCGCGCACCGGCGTTCCCGGCGAGGCGGCGTAGTCGATCCCCACGTGGGCGCGCATGATGTGCAGGATGGGGTGGAAGCGGCCCAGCGTGAAGCCCGAGCTGATGCGGCGGAACTCCAGCGGCGCGCGCAGGAAGCCGCGCTTCATCGCCTGCCCCTTGCCGTCGTACCACCCGTCCTGCCCGTCGTGGCGGAAGAGGTACGCGTCGTATAGATGGCCGGAGAGGAGGAATCTCACGGCGAGAAGCCGAGAGCGGCGCGCGGTGCCGTCGGGGCGCACGGTGCGCTCGTAGAGGATCTGGTAGCTGTCGCCGGGGTTGAGGTCGTTGGAGAAGTCCACCCGCGTCTCGAAGATCCCGTCGGCGATCTGGTCGGCCACGCGCTGGCGCTCGCGGCGCGGGATGTCGCCGTGGCCGTTCAGCAGCGCCTCGTACAGCGAGTAGCGCACCGTCCCCGCGAACACCGCGGTGTCGGTGTGCACCGAGACGGAGTCGACGCGCGCGCGGAGCCGGCCGCGGGCGTCCACGCGCAGCACGCGGTCGGCGTCCAGCTGCAGCGTCATGCGCCGCAGTCCGCCGGTGCGCGTGTCCACGCGGAAGTCGAACTCGCGCCCCTCGCGCACCTCGCCGTCGCCCGCCGAGTCGGGGAGCTGCGCGAGGATGGCGGCCGCCTGCTCGCCGTCCACCTCCAGCTGGCGCAGCAGTTCGGCCAGCGAGTGCCCGTGCCGCAGCTTCTCGTGGCGCACGTGCTCCAGCGGCGCGGCGTGCGCCGTGGGCAGCAGCCCGGGCGCGGCGGGCGGCCTGGGCTCGGGGCGATGCAGGAACACCGCGCCGAGGGCCACGCCGAACGTGCCCAGCATGCCGATCGAGAGCAAGCGGTAGGGATTCGCCATCCCGGGTACCTCCTGATTGGATCTACTGCGAGTGATTTGCGACGAGTTGGATCGAGAGCATCCGAAGAACGGATGCGTGCGTGCGAATTGCGGCCTGGACCTCACCCTCCACCCCTCACCCGGCTCGCCGAGGCTCGCCACCCCTCCCGATAACGGGAGAGGGTTGTTGCTCCCAAGGTTCCGCGCGGCTCCGAACCCTCCGCGCGCCGCCCTGTCCCCTGTCCCCTCCAGCGGAAGCGCAGCGAGACCCCCGCCGTCCACCGGGGTCTCGCTGCGCTCTGGTGCCTACGATCCCGCGAAGCCTTCCATCAGTCCATCTGCCGGCGGATGAAGGTGGGGATCTCGAGGTCGTTCACGCTCTTCTCGGGCTGGCGCGGCGGAACCGGCAGCCGCGTGACCGGCGTGCCCTGCTCGCGCCCGGCCTCGCGCTCGCGCTCCATCTGCGGCTGCGGCGCGGGCGCCGGGCGCGGGTGGAAGGGCGTGGGCTCGCGCTCCGCCGGGGCGGAGGGGCGCGCGAAGGGCGAGGAGTGCCCGTCGCCCGCGCCGCCGCCGGGGAGCACGGTGCGCGAGCCGGAGAGCGGGCGCACCTCGTGGCGTGCGTCGCCCCGCCGGAAGTCGGCGCGGATCACGTTGTCGTGCCGCTCGAACACCGGCTCGCCGCGCTCGAAGCCCGTGGCGATGACGGTCACGCGCACCTCTTCCTTCATCCCGCTGTCGTGCACGGCGCCGAAGATGATCTCGGCCTCGTCGCCCGCGGCTTCCTGGATGATGGACGAGATGGTGGTCACCTCGTCGATCGCCAGGTCCATCCCGCCGGTGATGTTGATCAGCACGCCCGCCGCGCCCGAGATGGAGATGTTGTCCAGCAGCGGGCTCGAGATGGCCTCCTGCGCCGCCTCGACCGCGCGGTTCTCGCCCTTGCCGAAGCCGGTGCCCATCAGCGCCGCGCCGCGGTTGCTCATGATCGTGCGCACGTCGGCGAAGTCCACGTTCACCTCGCCGGTCACGCGGATCAGGTCGGAGATGCCCTGCGTGGCGTGCAGCAGCACCTCGTCGGCCTTCTTCAGCGCGTCCTTGAAGCTGGTGCCCTTGCCGACCACCGAGAGGAGGCGCTCGTTCGGCACCACGATCATGGTGTCGGCCGCGCGCTTCAGCTCCATCAGCCCCTCGTCGGCCTGCCGCATCCGCTTCTTCCCCTCGAACTGGAAGGGCTTGGTGACGATGGCGATGGTCAGCGCCCCCATCTCGCGCGCCATCTCGGCGATGAGCGGCGCGGCGCCGGTGCCGGTGCCGCCGCCCATCCCCGCGGTGATGAAGACCAGGTCGGCGCCGTCCAGCGCCTTCCGCATCTCCTCGCGGTTCTCCTCCAGCGCCAGCCGCCCCACGTCGGGGCGCGCGCCGGCGCCCAGCCCGCGGGTCAGCTTCTGCCCGATCTGCAGCTTGACGGGCGCCTTGCTCATCTTCAGGACCTGCGCGTCGGTGTTCACCGAGATGAACTCCACGCCCTCCAGGTCCTCCTCGATCATCCGGTTCACGGCGTTTCCGCCGCCGCCGCCCACGCCCACCACCTTCATGCGGGCGTTCTGCGGCATCGGGTCTTCGTACTCGAAGATCATCTTGGGTTCGCTCCTCCGGTCCGCGTGGGAGGGTTCCGCCGGTCGGTTTGCATGCATGGATACCAGGGCCTGGGGACCTAGAAGAAGTCCGCGAGCCAATCCTTCACTCGCCGCAATGTTCCGGAAACAGACGATCCGGACGCGGCGCCTTCGGGGGTGTCGTCGATGAGTCGGCGGGAGCCGTAGATGACGAGGCCGGCAGCCGTAGCAAACTTGGGCCGGCGCACCGAATCCGCAAGCCCGCCGAGCCCGTCTCCGGGCACGCCCACGCGCACCGGCGCGGCAAAGCTGCGCTCGGCCAGCTCCACGATTCCCGCCAGGCTGGCGCCGCCGCCGGTGAGCACGATTCCGCCCCCCAGCGCCCCCGCCAGCCCGCTCCGCTCCAGCTCCGCCGCGACGAGTCCGAAGATCTCGTCCATCCGCTGCTCGATGATGTGCGCCAGCAGCTCGCGGGCAACGTGGCGCGTCTGCCCCTGCGCCGGCCCGGGGATCTCGAAGGTCTCGTTCGGGTTGATCAGGTCGGCCCGCGCCGAGCCCCACCGCTCCTTGGCCCGCTGCGCTTCCGCGTAGGGGAGGGAGAGGCCCTTGGCGAGATCGTTCGTCACCGTCGACCCGCCCCACGGGAGGCTGGCCAGGTGGCGGATCTTCCGCTCGTGGAAGACCGCGACGTCCGTCGTCCCCCCGCCGAGCTCGACGAGCGCGGTGCCGATCTCCTTCTCGTCGTCCGACATGACCGCGGCGGCGGAGGCCAGCGGCTCGAGGACGAGCTCCGCGACCTGGTACCCGGCGCGCGTCACCGACTTGCGGATGTTCTGCGCGGCGCTGGCCGAGCCGGTGACAATGAAGACCTCGGCCTCGAGGCGCATGGCCGCCATCCCCACCGGGTCGCGGATGCCGTCCTGCGCGTCGACGATGTACTCCTGCGGGATGGCGTGGATCAGCTCACGGTCGGCGGGGATGGGCACCGCGCGGGCGACCTCGTTCACGCGCTCCACGTCGGCCGCGCTCACCTCCTGGTCGCGCGAGCCCTGCTGCCGCCCGACGGCGACGACGCCGTTGGATGGCCAGGCGTGGATGTGCTCGCCGGCGATGCCGGTGTAGAGGCGGTCGACCTTCACCCCCGCCATCAGCTCGGCCTCCTTCACCGCCTTGCGGACGGCCTCGGTGGTGGCCTCGATGTCGGTGACGATCTCGCGGCGGATGCCGGTGGTGCGCGCCTGGCCCACGCCCAGGATCTTCACCTGCGCGCGCTGCGCGGCCTCGCCGTCGATCTCGGCGATCACGACGGCGGTCTTGCTGGAGCCGATGTCCAGGCCTGCAACGACGGTTGGGCGCATCAGGGCGAGTGCGAAAGTGCGAAGGTGCGAGAGTGCGAAAGTGCGTCGGCTCGCACGGGGTTCAGCTCTGCCAGCGGACGACCACCTGGTCGTCGAAGCGCGCGTCCACGGTCGGGCGTCCATGGTGCGTGGTGTCGGCCGCGGCGCGGCGGGCAACGTCGTCGACCGCGGCGCGGAGGCGGACCAGCGCGTCGGGCTCCATCCCGTCGCGCACCAGCACGTCCAGCGCGGGCTGGCCCAGGATCAGCCGCAGCTCGCCGGGCGCGGGGAGGAGCTCGCTCACCCGCGCCATCAGCGCCGGCTCCAGCTCGCCCAGCCGCGCCGCCTCGGCCAGCGCGGCGCGCGTCCCGGCATCGGTCACGCGCCCGCGGCCGTCCGTCCGCACCCGCCCGTCCAGCACGGGGAGATCGACGGGCTCGCGCGCGGGGTCGACGGAGAGGATCTCCCCGTCCCCCGTCGCCGGACGGAGCGTCCCCGCGAGCACCAGCGCGGCGGGCGTCTTCTCGGTGATGCGGATGCGCAGCGTCCTCGGGAGCACGCGCACCACCTCCGCGTCGGCGATGGCGGGGTGGCGCCGGAGCGCGGCGACGAAGGGGGCGGGATCGCTCCACACGTTCGTCCCCACCCGCACGCCACTGGCCCGCAGGATCTCGTGCGGCGCCAGGAGATGGGCGCCGGCGACCTCCACCCGCTCCGCGCCGAACCACTCGATCCGCCGACCGGCCGGCGGCGCCCACCAGGGCGACGAGGCCGCGGCGGCGACCGGAATGGCGACGAGCGCGAGGCGCAGCGCCCGCTTCATCGCCCCGCCTCGGCCGGCTCGGAGACGAGCCGCAGCAGGTCGCGCGAGGCCTCGTCCAGGTTCCCCGCGCCCATGGTCAGGCAGAGATCGCCCGGCTTCAGCTCGGCCGCGACCGCGTCCACGATCTCCGCGCGGTCGGGGACGTAGCGCACGTCGCCCCCCGCTTCCCGCGCGGGGGTGGCGATCAGCTGGCCGGTGATGCCGGGAATGGGCCGCTCGCGCGCCGCGTAGATGTCGGTGAGGAAGACCACGTCCGCCGCCGCCAGCACCCGCCCGAACTCCGGCGCGAAGTCGCGCGTCCGCGAGTACAGGTGCGGCTGGAAGACGGCGACCAGGCGGCGGCCGGGATACGAGGCGCGCGCGGCCCGCAGCGTCGCCTCGATCTCGGTGGGGTGGTGCGCGTAGTCGTCCACGAACAGCACCCCGCCGGCCTCGCCCACCTGCTCGAAGCGCCGGTCGATCCCCGCGTACTCCTCCACCCCGCGCGCGATCACGTCCCACGCGATCCCGAAGCGCCGCGCGACCGCGACGGCCGCCAGCGCGTTGCGCACGTTGTGCAGCCCGGGCGCCCGCAGCCGCGCCGCGCCCAGCACCTTCCCCCGCTCGCGCACGGTGAAGCTCTGCCCGCCCGCGTCGGCGGCGACGTCCTCGGCGCGGAGCATGGAGCCCGCGTTCAGGCCGTAGGTCATCACCCGCTCCGGCCCGCCGCGGAGGATGGTGGCGAGACGCGCGGCGCCGTGGTCGTCGGCGCAGCAGGCGATCATCCCGTCGTCGGGCACCGACTCGGCGTAGGCCAGGAACGACTCTTCCACCGCCTCCAGCGAGCCGTAGATGTCCAGGTGGTCGGCCTCGAGCGTGGTGACGACGGCGACCCTGGGATGGAGCTGGTGGAACGAGCGGTCGTACTCGTCGGCCTCGACCACGTAGACCTTGTCGCCGCCGCCGCGGAGGTTGCCGCCCCACGCGGGGACGTGGGCGCCCACGAAGCCGGTGGGGTCGAGACCGGCGGCGGCCAGGACGGTGGTGGTGAGCGTGGTGGTGGTGGTCTTCCCGTGCGTTCCCGCGATGCCCACCACGGTGCCGCGGTTGACGATGGCGCCCAGCGCCCGCGCCCGCTTCAGCACGGGGATGCCGCGCGCGCGCGCCGCGGCGATCTCGGGGTGGTCCTCGGGAACGGCGGCGGTCATCACCACGGCCACGCAATCGGCCACGTGCGCCGGGTCGTGCCCCTCGGTGACCACGGCACCATGGCGCCGGAGAAGCCGCGCGGAGGCGTTCACGTGGTCCTGGCACCCGGTGACCCGGCCGCCCGCCAGCAGCAGCATCTCGGCGAGCGGAGCCATCCCCGCCCCGCCGATGCCGACGAAGTGCACGGGACCGCTGCGGGCCAGCTCCACGAGATCGATTTCGGTTTCGCTCACCATTCTACCGTTCGGAACGCTCGACTGACAGGGCTTGAAAAGAAGTCCTGAGTCCCAGGTCCTGAGTCCCAAGTGAACTGCAAGTGCGTGAGTGCGTCCGTGCGGAGTGCGCTGGTTCGGCGCTCGGCTCCACGTTCGCGCTCGACATTCCGTCTCCCCGTCCGCGGCGGGCCCCCGGCGGCCCGACTCCCAACCATCCCCCTCACCACCCGCCACCGGGGGCAACCGCCTGCGGACGAACTATCTGCGCGATCGAGAACCCATTGTGCCGCCGCACCACCGCGGCCCTCTCCCCCCGACCCCCTCCCCCAAAACTGCCTGGGGGAGGGGGAGAACTCAGCGCCGCACAAGCTTCAGCGCATCACCCGAATGCCCGCCAGCAGTCCCGCAGGGACTTTGTGCTGTTGTTGGCGGTGAATTCATTCACCGTCTCCAAGCCCGTCACTTAGGACTCAGGACTTGGGACTCAGGACTTCTTCTCTCCCACCATCCTCAGCAGCTCCCCCGCAATCCGGTCCGCCGCGTCGGGCTTGCCGCGGTCCCTGGCCTTCGCGGCGAGCTCCGCTCGGCGGGCGGGGTCCTTGGCCAGCTCCATCATGTCGCGCCAGAGGCGGCCCTGGCCCAGCTCGCTCTCGGGCACCATCAGCGCGGCGTCGGCGTCGGCCAGCGCCACCGCGTTGTGGTGCTGGTGGTTGGCGGCGGCGGTGGGGAGCGGCACCAGGATGGCCGGGATCCCCCAGGCGCACAGCTCGGCCAGCGACATCGCCCCCGCGCGGCTGATGGCGAAGTCCGCCGAGGCCAGCGCGCCCGGCATGTCCTCGATGTACGCCATTGGCTTCACCCACGCGGGGCGCCCCGCCTCGCCCAGCCGCGCCTGCACCTGGTCGAAGTTCCCCGTTCCCGTGGCCCACAGGATCTCGAACCCCGGCGGCGGCGCCTCCAGCCGCCCTTCCGCCACTCCGCGCAGGTCCGAGAGCAGCGCCTCGTTCACCGCGCGCGCGCCCTGGCTCCCGCCCGTCACCAGGCAGACGATCCCGCCGCCCAGCCCGAACCTGGCGCGCGCCGTGGCCCGGTCCACCGCGAAGTCGGGGGGCTTGATGGGGTTGCCGTACTCGAAGATCTCCGTCTTCGGCCCCGTCTTCAGGTACTTCCGCGCCTCGGGGAAGGCCAGGTGGAGCTGCCGCGCGCGCCCCGCCAGCTTGCGCGTGACGAACCCCGGAAACGAGTTCTGCTCCTGCAGCGCGAACGGAACGCCGCGCAGCATCGCGTAGAACACGGCCGGTCCGCTCGCGTACCCGCCCGTGCCGACAACGACGTCGGGGCGGAAGGTGCGGAAGAGGCCGCGCAGCCGGCTCCACGTGCCCATCATCGCCGGGAACAGCTTCCAGTTCTCCCACGGCCGCGCGCGGCGGATGGGCTCCATCGGCAGGAGCTGGTGCTGCACGCCCTTCTCCGGCAGCACGCGGCTCTCCACCCCGCGCTGCGCGCCCACGAAGAAGACCTCGGCGGAGGGGTCGGCGCGCTTCACCGCGTCGCCCAGGTTCAGCGCGGGATACAGGTGCCCGCCCGTGCCGCCGCCGGCGAAGAGGACGCGCGCGCTCATGCCGGCCCCCGCTTCGCCGCGCGGGCGACGCTGAGGAGAATGCCCACCGCGCAGAACTGCGCGAGCAGCGCGCTGCGGCCGTAGCTCATGAACGGCAGCGCCACGCCGGTGGTCGGCAGCAGCGACAGGGCCACGCCCATGTGCAGGAAGCCGGAGACGGCGATCATGTTCGTCATCCCGATGGCCAGCAGGTACCCGAAGCGGTCCGGCGCCCGCGCGGCGATGCGGTAGCCCACCCACAGGAAGCCGGCGAAGATCGCCACCACGAACACGATCCCCAGCAGCCCCCACTCCTCGGCGATCATGGAGAAGAGGAAGTCGTTGTGCGGCTCGGGAAGGAACCCGAACTTCTGCCGGCTCCCCCCGAATCCGACCCCCCCCAGCCCACCCGAGCCGACCGCGATCAGCGACTGGTAGATCTGGTAGCTCACCCCGTCGGTGTCCGCCGTGGGATCGAGAAAGGCGGCGATGCGCTGCATGCGGTAGCCCGCGTGCGTGATCTGGTGCCAGATCACGGGAACGGCGAGCAGGCCGAAGAAGATGAAGTGGCCGATGCGCGCGCCCCCCGCGAAGAGCACCAGCGCCGAGAGCAGCAGGAGAAGCAGCGCCGCGCTCATGTTGGGCTCCAGCAGCACCAGGGCGACGATGGGGAGCCAGACGACCAGGAAGGGGACGAGGCCCTTGCTGAGCGAGTGCAACCGGTCCTGCTTCTTCACCGCCAGCGCGGCGGTCCACGCGATCAGCGCGATCTTGGCGAACTCGCTGGGCTGGAAGGAGACGCCCAGGTTCAGCCAGCGCCGTGCGCCGTTGATGCGCGGGGCGATGGCATGCGTCCCCGGCATCACGATCACCACCAGCATCACGCCGATCACGACGAGCATCGGCCACGCCCAGAGGCGGTAGCGGCGATAGTCCACGCGCGAGAGGACGGCCGCCATCACCGCGCCCATCAGCGCGCCGGCGAACTGGTTCAGCGCGTACCAGTGCCCCGGGTGCCCCTCGGCGCGCGCCATGAAGGCGCTGGCGCTGTACATCTCGATCAGCCCGAAGCAGAAGGCCACGAAGGTGAGCGCCACCAGCACCTTCGACTCCCACACCTCCGCGACGGCGAACTCGACGGGCGACGGAGGCGCGGCCACCTTGGCCCGCCGCTCGCGCGGGGGGACGACCGGCTGCAGGACGGCGGTGCCGCCGGTGCCCCGCCTGCGGACCAGCGCGAGCACGCTCACGCGGCCTCCAGCGCGGGCTCGGGCGCGGCCCTGCCCGTAACCAGCTCGGCGAAGCGCTTCCCGCGCTCCTCGTAGTTCACGAACATGTCGAAGCTGCTGCAGGCGGGCGAAAGGAGCACGGCGTCGCCCGGCCGGGCGACCTCGCGCGCGCGCCGCACCACGTCGTCGAAATCGCCGTCCACCCGCTCCACGGACGCGAACTTCCCCGCCAGGTCGTGCTCGATCACGGGCCCCGCCTCGCCGAAGGCCAGGATGCGCTTCACCTTTCCCATCTCCAGCTCCGGCAGCAGCTCGGTGTACGGCTCGCCCTTGTGCCGCCCGCCCAGGAGCAGGACGGTGGGCCGCGTCATCCCGCGCACCGCCACCTGGGTGGAGGCGATGTTGGTGGCCTTGCTGTCGTTGATCCACAGCACGCCGTCGGTCTCGGCGATGGGCTGCAGGCGGTGGGGGGGCGCCTCGAACGAGCGCAGGCCGCGGGCGATGGCCTCGGGCGACGCGCCGGCAAGCCGCGCGGCGATGGAGGCGGCCAGCGCGTTGGCGATGTTGTGCTGCCCCAGGATGCGCAGCTCGCCGGCGGTGACGATGCGCTCCTCGCGCCCCGCCTCCAGCCGCAGCGTCAGCCACCCGTCGGGCGACAGGAAGCCGCCCAGCTCGCCGGCCGCCGGCTGCGACGCGACGCGGAAGTAGTAGCGCGTTCCCGGCGCGCTGCCGGGAAGGTCGCGCGCCTTCGGGTCCTCGCCGTTCAGCACCCAGCGGCTCTCGCCGGTGGCGTTGCGGAAGAGGTGCGCCTTGTCGGCGTAGTAGGCGTCGACGCTGCTGTACCAGTCCAGGTGGTCGGGCGCCAGGTTCGTCAGCACGCCGATGCGCGGGTTGAACTCGCGGATCCCGCCGAGCTGGAACGAGCTGGTCTCCACCACCGCCACGCGCGGCTGCGGCTCGCGCATCACCAGCTCGCTGAGTGCGGTGCCGATGTTGCCGCCCACCGCCGCATCCTGCCCGTGCTCGTGCAGGAGATGGCCGATGAGCGAGGTGACCGTCGTCTTCCCGTTGGTGCCGGTGATGGCGATGACGGGGCACTCCAGCAGCCCGAAGGCGAACTCGATCTCGGGGATGACGGGAACGTGGGCGATCTCGGGCGCGCGCAGCACCGCGGCCGTGGGCGGGATGCCGGGCGACAGGACGATGCGGTTGCAGCGGGCCAGCTTGCCCAGGTCGTGGCGGCCGGTCTCGGCGAGGCCGCCCATGGCGTTGATCTGCTCGGCGGCGCGGCGCGTCTGCGGGTTGTCGCCCATGTCGCTGGCGTACACGCGGGCGCCGCGGGCCAGCGCGAGCTTCGCGGCGGCCAGCCCGCTGCGGGCCAGCCCCAGCACGCCGATGGTTTCGCCGACGAGTGATGCGCTCATGGGAGTGCCTGGTGCCAAAGTGCCTGGTGCCAAGTGCCGCGGTGGTGCGTCTGCTGGTCCTGATGTGGAGCCCGAAGTCCTGAGTCCTAAGTGCTGAGTGCTGAGTGCTGAGTGCTGAGTGCTGAGTGCGAACAGCACCCCGGCATTCTCGCGTACGGGAGACATCCTGCCCGCCGGCTGGCCCCCTCCCCCGGCCCCTCCGCCCGCTCCGCGGGGGAGGGGAGAACTCATCGCGTCTCCAGCTCCCGTTCGCCTCGCCGCCGTCCGTCCCGCCACGGAAGTCCGCGAAGGCGGACTGTGTGCCGTTGTAGCCGCCACTTTAGTGGCATCTTCGCGATCACCGATTCCGCGAATCTCCACTCAGCACTCAGCACTCAGCACTCAGCACTCAGCACTCAGCACTCAGCACTCAGCACTCAGCACTCAGCACTCAGCACTTCCGCACTTCCGCACTTCCGCACTTCCGCACTTCCGCACTTCCTACCGGATCTTCAGCGTCGCAAACGCCACCAGCGCGCACATGATCCCCATGATCCAGAAGCGGATGATCACCTTGCTCTCGTGCCACCCGATCTGTTCGAAGTGGTGGTGCAGCGGCGCCATGCGGAAGATGCGGCGGCCCACGCCGTACCTGCGCTTGGTGTACTTGAAGTACGCCGTCTGCAGCATCACGCTGAGCGCTTCCGCGACGAAGATGGCGCCCACGATGCCGAGCAGGAACTCGGCGCGGAGCAGCACCGCCACGCACCCCAGCACCCCGCCGATGGCCAGCGACCCGGTGTCGCCCATGAACACCTCGGCCGGGTGCGCGTTGAACCAGAGGAAGCCCATGCATCCCCCGCCCAGCGCCACCAGGAAGATGGTCAGCTCGCCCGCGCCCGGGATGTAGAACACGTTCAGGTAGTTGGCCGCGTCCACCCGCCCCAGCAGGTACGCGAACACGCCGAAGGTCGTCGCCGCGATGGCCGACAGCCCCGCCGCCAGCCCATCCAGCCCGTCGGTGAGGTTCACCGCGTTGCTGCAGCCCACGATGATGAAGGTGACGAACAGGATGTACAGCGGCCACCAGAACGACAGGTGCACCGTCTTGAAGAAGGGGATCTGCGTCCACGCGAACGGATAGGTGGGGATCCCCGTGTCCATCCCCTTCAGCCAGAGCGGGACGAAGACCAGCGCCAGGCCCAGGACAAGGCCGGCGGAGGTCTGGCCGATGAGCTTGTAGCGCCCCTTCAGCCCTTCCGTCTTCTTCCGCGTGATCTTCAGGTAGTCGTCCAGGAAGCCCAGCCCCCCCAGCCAGGTGATGGTGATGAGCACCGCCCAGGTGTTGAACTGGTCCAGCCGCGCCCACAGCAGCGTGGGGATGACCGTCGCCATCACGATCAGCACGCCGCCCATCGTGGGCGTGCCGCTCTTGCCCAGGTGCGTCTGCGGGCCCTCGGTGCGCACCACCTGGCCCACCTTCAGCATCCGCAGCCGCGAGATGATGGAGGGCCCGAACCAGAACGCCACCAGGAACGCCGTGACCACCGCGCCCGCGGCCCGGAAGGTCACGTAGCGGAAGACGTTGAAGGCCAGGTTCTGCTCGGCCAGCGGCACCAGCAGGTAATAGAGCATCGGCCTCAGTGCCCCGCGTGCGCGGTGGATGCCGCGGCGGCGCCGCCGGCGAAGTCCCGCTCCAGCAACGGAATCAGCCGCTCCAGGGCCACGCCGCGCGAGCCCTTGAGCAGGATCGTTTCGTCTCCCTTCAGCCGCGGCCGCAGCGCCTCGTACGCCTCCAGCGGGTCCTCCGCGGCGATGACTCGCGCCTCGCCATCCGCGTCACCGATCGCGGGAACGAAGTCGCCGGTGGCCACCAGCAGGTCGATGCCGCTCCCCAGCCGCGCCAGCGCGGCCTCGCCCACCGAGCGGTGCAGCCCCTCGGCGTGGCCGCCCAGCTCCCGCATCGTCCCGATCACCGCGATCTTCTCCCCCGACGACGGCAGCGAGGCGAGGAGGTCCAGCGCGGCGCGGGTGCTGGGCGGGTTCGCGTTGTAGCAGTCGGCCAGCACGTTCAGCGACCCCACCCTGCGCCACTCGTTGCGCATCTTCGGCGCGGGCATGGCGGCGATGGACCTGGCGCTCTCCTCCACCGGCACGCCCAATTCCGCCGACACGCCGAGGGCGACCAGCGCGTTGCGGACGTTGTGCATCCCCGGGAGGGGGAGGTCGATGGGGGTGCCGCGAAAGGTCCAGCGCGTCGCGCCGCCCGGCAGCACCTCGATCCCCTCCGCGCCGCCGTCGGGCCGCACGTCCGCCTCCGCGTCGAACCCCGCGACCCGCAGCCGCATCCCCCCCACGATCCGCTCGGCGCGCTCGGGGAGCTCGGTCGGGTCCTCCGCCACCACGGCGACGCCGCTGGGGCGGAGATGGCGGAGGATGGAGAGCTCTTCCTCGAGCACCCCTTCCACCGACCCCAATCCCTCCAGGTGCTCCTCGCCGATCGAGGTGATGACCGCCGCGTCGGGCTCCACGATCGCGCCCAGGATCTCGATCTCCCCCGGCTCGTTCGTCCCCGTCTCCACGACCAGCACTTCCGCGTCGTCCGGCGCGGCGAGGAGCGTCAGGGGGACGCCGACCTGGTTGTTCAGGTTCCCCTCGGTCGCGTGCACCCGGAAGCGCGGCGACAGCGCGGCGCGGAGGAGATCCTTGGTCGTCGTCTTCCCGTTGCTCCCCGCGACGGCCACCACTTTCGCCGAAAGCGCGCGGCGGCGGTGGTTCCCCAATCGCCCCAGCGCGTGCAGCGTGTCGTCCACGGTGAAGTAGACGAGGTGCGCGGGCGCGTCGGCCGGGCGGTGCGAGACCACGGCGCCCGTGGCGCCTGCATCGGCGGCCTGCGACAGGAAGTCGTGCGCGTCGAAGTTCGCGCCCTTCAGGGCCACGAAAAGCGAACCGGGCCCGATCTTCCGCGTGTCCGTGGATACGCCGGAGAAGACGAGGCCCGGAGCCGCCCGCGGCTCACCGCTGTCCCCCGCACCCGCCCTGCCGCCGTCCACGCCCCCGGCACCGGCGCCCAGCGCCCGCGCCACTTCCTCCGCCGTCCAGCGGAACCCGCTCAACCTGCACCTCCAGACCCTTCGTCGCGCTCGGAAAGAACCTCGCGGACCACCTGCCGTTCGTCGAACGGACGCGCCTGCTTTCCCACGATCTGGTAGGTCTCGTGGCCCTTGCCGGCGAGCAGGATGACGTCGTCCTGCGCGGCGTTCAGGAGTGCGTGGCGGATGGCCTCACGGCGGTCGGGAACGCGCAGGCGGGGTGCACGTCCCATGCCGCTCTCGATGGCGTCGAGGATGGCTTCCGGGTTCTCGGTGCGCGGGTTGTCGGAGGTCACGATGCTCATGTCCGCGCGCTCCGCCGCCACCCGCCCCATCTCCGGCCGCTTCCCCTGGTCGCGGTCGCCGCCGGCGCCGAAGACCACCCAGAGCTTTCCCTTCACCAGGGGACGGATGGCGGCAATCGCGCGCTCCAGCGCGTCGGGCGTGTGCGCGTAGTCGATCAGAACCGTGGCCGACGCGGGCGGCCCGGAAACGCGCTCCAGCCGCCCCGGCACCTGCGGCAAGGTCGCCAGCCCGGCCGTGATCTCGCCGACGGACCATCCGAGAGCATACAGGACGGCGGCGCACCCCAGCGCGTTGGAGACGTTGAAGTCTCCGAAGAGCGGGATGGCCACGTCCGTGTCGCCCGAGGGGGTGGAGAGGACGAACTCCATCCCCCCCGGCCCCACCCGGATGTCCCGCGCCCTGACGTCCGCCGGGGCGGAAGTGCTGAAGCGGACGATCCGACGATCCGATGCCCCCACACCGTTCCACGCCGGATCGTCCGCGTTCAGCACGACCGCACCCGCGGGCTTCAGCAGCTCCAGAAGGCGGAGCTTGGCCGCGCGGTACTCGTCCATCGTCTGGTGATAGTCCAGGTGGTCGCGGGTCAGGTTGGTGAACAGCGCCGCGTCGAAGCGCACCGCCGCCAGGCGGTCTTGCGCCAGCGCGTGCGAGCTGGTCTCCATCGCCACCGCCTCCACCTTCACCGGCGCGATGTCCAGCGCCGGCTTGCCGCCCAGCCCGTCGCGGTACATCCGCAGCCAGCGCGCGACCTCGGTGGGCCCCGGCGTGGTCAGTCCCTCCGTCCCCGGGATCACCTTTCCCTCGTGGTCCAGCGCGCCCAGCGTCCCGATGCTCCCGGCGGGGGCGCGGCGCCCCAGCAGGTGGCGGAGGATGGCGGTGCTGGTCGTCTTCCCGTTGGTCCCCGTGATGCCGACCACGGTCAGCTCGTTCCACGGGTCGCCGTACACGCAGGCGGCGGCGTAGGCGGCCGCGAGACGACCGTCGGTCACCTCGATCTGCGGGAGGGAGATGAGGTGGTCGCGCCGCTCCACCGTGGCCCCCGCGGCGCCCTTCCCGGAGACTTCGGCCAGGAAGCGGTGCCCGTCCGTCTCCGTGCCCTTCACGGCGCAGAAGAGGTGGCCCGACTTCACCCTGCGCGAGTCCGTCCACGCCTCGGGAACGGGGCGGGCGGCGGCGCGGTCGGCCAGCCCCCGCTCGCCCTTCAGCAGTCCCTCGGCGCGGAGCCGGTCCGCGATCTGTCCCAGCGTCACCCGCGCTGCCATGTCAGAGTCCCGCTCCGGTGACGGTGAGCGTGTCGCCGCGCGGGAGCATGGCCCCCGCCGCGGGTGTGGTGGATGCGACGTTCCCCCCGCCGCGCACGCGGACGTGGAAGCCGAGCGCGTGGAGACGCCGCGCCGCGTCTCTCAGCGGCAGCCCGGCCACGGCGGGCACCGGCACCGGCGCGCGGTCCTCCGGCGGCGCCGCGGGGATGCGGTTGGAGAGGAAGACGTACGTTCCCTCGTTCCCCGCCACGGCCGGCGCGGCGTCCTCCGCCTGCGGCCGAGCCGACGGCGCCGGCTCCGCCGGCTGCGTGCGCATGGCCAGCAGGGCGCCGCGGTCCAGCGACGGGGTGCGCGCGGCGAGGATCGCCTGCAGCGTGGCCCGCGTCACCGGCGCGGCGGTCAGGCCGCCGTAGTAGTCGCCCTGCGGCCGGTCCAGCTTCACGTAGATCACCAGCTGCGGCGCCTGCGCGGGGAAGAAGCCCACGAACGAGGAGTTGTACGCCCCCGCCTCGTAGCGCCCGTCGGCCCCGGTCCGCCGCGACGTTCCCGTCTTCCCCGCCACCTCGAAGGTCGCGAGCGCCGCCTTCGTCGCCGTCCCGTCCGCCACCACCTCGACCAGCACGTCACGCAGCTCGCGGGCGACCTCGGCGGGGATCACGCGGCGCACCTGGCGGGGCTCCGGGCGCTCCAGCGCGGTGCCGTCGGGGCCGCGCACCTGGCGCAGCAGCCGCGGCTCCATCAGCACGCCGCCGTTGGCCAGCGCGCCGTACGCCATGGCCATCTGGATGGGCGTCACCGAGATCTCGTAGCCCATGGCCAGCGAGGCCGGCGTGAAGGGCGACCAGCGATCCGGGCGCGGCAGGCGGCCCGACGACTCCACCGGGTACTCCACCCCCGTCTGCGTGCCGAACCCGAAGTCGCGCAGATACGCGAACTGCGTGGCCGGGGGAAGCCGGTCGCTGAACTTCGACATCACCACGTTGCTGGACACGCGCAGCCCGTCGCGCAGCGTCAGCCAGTCGTACGCGTGCACGTCGGTCACCGTGCGGCCGTTCGGCATCGTCCAGCTGCCGTTCTCGGCGAACACGCGGTCGGTCAGCGCGGCCCGGTGCTCGGCGAGGAGGGTGGCGACGAAGAAGGGCTTGGCGATGGACCCCGGCTCGTACGGCTCGATGAAGGCGGAAAGGTCGCGCGACGACGCCCGCTTGGAGACGGCGGCCAGGATCTCCCCCGTCCGCGGGTCGGTCAGCAGCAGGTCGCCGCCCATCGCGTGGGTCGCGCGGATCTGCTCCTCCAGCGCCGCGTCGGCGATCTCCTGCAGGTCGAAGTCGATGGTGAGCACCACGTCGTCGCCGTCGCGCGGCGGGCGCGCGGGGAGCGAGGGCGCGGCCTCCTTCCGGCCCTTGGCGTCGCGGCGGAGGATGGAGAAGCCGTCGGCGCCCTTCAGCAGCGAGTCCATGGCCGCCTCGATCCCGCCCATCGCCCGCCCGTCGCCGCTCACGTTGCCCAGCACCTCGCGGCCCACGTCGCCCTGCGGGTAGAAGCGCTCCAGCTTGCGCTCCACGTAGATGCCGCGGACGTCGCCCAGCGCGCGGCGCTGCTCCACGGTGAAGCGGCCGGGGACCACCGCCCAGCGCTGGTGCGGATCGGTCAGCCGGCGCGCGGCGGCGCGGGTGAGGCCGAGCGCGCGGACGAGCCTGGAGACGGCCTCGCCGCGGTCGCGCACCTCGTTCGGCGCGACGGAGACGGCGAAGGTCTCGCGCGTGAGCGCCAGGGGGACGCCGTCGCGGTCGTAGATGGCGCCGCGACGCGCGGGAAGGGGAACGGTGGTCTGCTGCTGCTTCTGCGCCTCGGCGCGCCAGCGCTCCCCCTCGAACCCCTGCAGCTGCACCGCGCGGCCCACGATGAGGAGCGCGGCCATCCCCACGGAGCCCATCATCCACAGCCGGCGGCGGCGGGCGACGGCGTCCTCGGCCACCCCGGCGGCCGGGCGGCGCTTCGGCGCGCTCACGGCTTCACCCCGGCGGCGGAGCCGGAGCGCGCGGCGGACGCGGGAACGCGGAGGAGGACGATCTCCTCGTCGCGCGCCACGTGCATCCCCAGACGCTGCTGCGCGAACGCCACGATGCGCTCGCGCCGCTGCAGCTGCAGGATGCGGTTCGCCAGCTCGTCCCGCTCGGCCCTTGCCACCGCCATCTCCTCGCGCGTCTTCTGCAGCTCCCGGAACCGCTCCACCCCCACCGTCTGCCTCCACACCACGCTGGCCAGCGCGGCGACCAGGATCATCGCGTAGGCGATCCATCCCAGCCGCCGGCGGCGCCGCTCCGCGCGCGCCTCGGCGTCGGCGCGGGGCCCTTCCCACGGCAGCGGCGTGCCGGTGGGACGGCGGCTCACGCGTGCCTCCAGGCCCTGAGCCGCGCGCTGCGGGCGCGCACGTTCCGCTCGATTTCTTCCGGTTGGGCGGTGATGGCCTTCCGCGCCAGAGTCTCCCCCCGAGGCACACCGCCGCACTGGCAAACCGGCAGGCCAGGTGGGCAGGTGCACGCTCGGCTCCAGTCGCGGAAGGCGTTCTTCACCAGCCGGTCCTCGAGCGAATGGTAGCTCAGGATGGCGAACACCCCGCCGGGGGCAAGGGCGTCGCGGAACCGTTCCAGCGCCGTCTCCAGCTGCTCGATCTCGCCGTTCACCGCGATGCGCAGTGCCTGGAAGATCCTGGCCCGGTCGCCCGCGTCGCTGCGCGGGATGGCCCGCCCGATCGCCTCGTCCAGGTCGTCGCTCACCGCGAACGGCTTGCGCGCCCGCATCTCCAGAACCACCCGCGCCAGCATCCGCGAGCGCCGCTCCTCGCCGTACTTCCAGAACAGGGTGGCGAGGTCGGCCTCGTCCATCTCGTTCAGCAGATCGGCGGCGCTCGGCTCGCCCGCCGTGGCCTGCGCCATCCGCATGTCCAGCGGGGCGCCGGGGCGGAAGGTGAACCCGCGGGCCGCCTCGTCGATCTGGTGCGACGAGATCCCCAGGTCCAGCAGCACCCCGTCCAGCGCTGCCTCACCCACCCCCGCCGCGTCGACCGCGTCCGCGAAGGGGGATTTCACCAGGCGGACGCGATCCCCGAACCGCTCCAGCCTCTTCCCCGCCTCCGCCAGCGCGTCGGGGTCGCGGTCGACGCCGATCAGGCGGGCGCCGGGGCCCCGCTCCAGCAGCGCCTGCGCGTGGCCGCCGCCGCCCAGCGTTCCATCGAGATAGAGGCCGCCGCGCTCCGGGCGCAGCATCTCCATCACCTCCTCCACCATCACCGGCGCATGGTAGGCGGAGGCGTAGTCGCTCATGCCGCGCTGCGCTGCCGCAGGGCCGTCCAGGTGGTCAGCGTGCTGCGGCACGAGCGGCAGACGCACCAGTCGGCGCCCAGCCACCCGTCCAGCTCGGGGATGGATTCGAACGGGCCCATGTGGCGGTCCAGCGAGCACGGCACGGGGCGGGCGCTGGCGCGCTGGGGCTGCGGCTGGGCGGTCGTGTGGATCATGGCGCCTCCACGGGGTGCGGGCTTCAGGCGAAGATCTGGTGCGTGAAGTTCTGGGTCTCGGCGGCCGTTTCGGCGGTGGCCGCGGCAAAGCGGTCGGGGTTCCACAGCTCGATCTTGTCGAGCGCGCCGACCACCAGCGCCGGCCCCGTGATCCCCACCGCCTCCTGCATCCGCTGCGGCACCAGGATGCGGCCCTGCTTGTCGGGCGCCACCTCGACCGCGTTGGCGGTCACGCTCAGGACGTAGGCGCGGGCCTGGGGCGAGGAGCGCATCATCTCCCGCAGCCGCTCCTCCACCTTGGTCCAGGTGGACTGGGGATACAGCGTGAGCGACTCGGGAAAGGCATGCACCAGCACCAGGGCCTCGTCGCCGCTCTCCCGCCGGAACTGCGCGGGAAGGCTGAGCCGGCCCTTCTCGTCGATCTGGTGCTGAAAGCTGCCCAGGTAGCCGCGCATCCCTCTCCCCGGAAGGGCAGGTTCCCCTCGGTTCCCCACAACGTCCCACTCTTCCCCACCGCGCCGCAAGATAGTGCGGGAATCCAGCGAGTCAAGACGAAGATAAGCCGAACAGCCGTGCAGGTCTGCGCGCGCGCGAGGCCGCGTGAACTCTGCGTTTTCGCGTCAGGTGGGGTGACGGTGGGGAGAAGTGGGGAGATGAAGTGACTTTCGTGGGGGAGCGGGGAGGGCAATTCACGCGACCAGGTGCCTTCCGCATTCTCCTCACCCGCACCTCCTGACGTGAGTTAACACACCTTTCACGAATATTAATTGACTCGACTAGGGATGTGTCTCAGTTTGGTGGCGGCCGCGCCTCCACCTCTGGAGCCGGGCCGTAAACTTTTTGCTGGGAGCGCGGCATGAACAAGCTGAAGCTGGACCTTGAACAGCTCGCGGTGGAATCCTTCGCGGTCAATCCCGGCACTCCTCCGGTCCGGGGCACGGTGAAAGGGCGCGGGCAGATCAGGGACAAGGACACGGGCTATTCGTGGGTATCCGACTGCACCTTCGTGGGCGATTGCGGCAGCGGCATTTACACGGACAACTCCTGCGTGAGCTGCCCGTCTGCCGTCGGCGGCATGACCTGCTACGGCACGTGCAACACGTGCGCGGACGTCGCCACCTGCTACAACACGTGCTATGCCTGTAACTCAACGCCCGAGGCCTCGTGCGCCGTCACCTGCACCTGCTGAAGCAGGCGGGGAAGCTCGCATCCTTCGGGGTGAGAGCCGGATCGCGATAGCCGCGAGGGAAAATCCCGCCGCTCGGCCGTGAGCGGCAGAATGGCGGGGATGTTGCCGGATCGCCGGGAAGTCCGCGAGCGCGGACGACGTGTCGTAGCGGCTTCGGCCGCATCGTCCCCACCACCCGCACCCACCTGCGGGCCCGGCCTCCGCTCGTCCGGCGACGAGCGGGACGGGAGATGGAAGGACGCAGGATCGTGCGGATCGTTCTGATCGTGAAGCCCGGCTCCGTGGACGAGGTGCGGAGCGGGGTGGAGAAGCTGCGCGGCGCCGGCCACGACGTCGCGGCGCGGGTGACCTTCGAGGCGGGCGACGCGTCGCGCTTCGCCGGCGAGGCGGCGGACGGCGGCGCCGGGCTGGTGGTGGCCGCGGGCGGGGACGGGACGGTGAACGAGGTGGTGAACGGCCTGGTGGCGCGCGCGGGCGCCGCCTCCGCGCCGCGGCTCGCCATCCTCCCGCTGGGAACGGCCAACGACCTGGCGGCGGGGCTCGGCATCCCCCTCGGCGACCCGGAGGCGGCGCTGGCGGTGGCCGTGGCGGGCATCCCCTTCTGCGTGGACGTGCCGACGGTGAACGGGCGCTGCTTCCTGAACGTGTCCACCGGCGGCTTCGGCGCCGAGGCCACGGGCGAGTCGCCGGAGGCGCTGAAGAGCGTGCTGGGGCCGGTGGCCTACGTGGTGACGGGCGTGCGCAAGTTCGTGCGGCTGGAGGCGTCGCGCGCCCGCTTCACCTCCGGCGGCGAGACGCTGCACGACGGCGAGTTCCTGGTGTTCGCGGTGGGCAACGCGCGGCGCACCGGCGGCGGCATCCACCTGACCGCGCGGGCGGAGATGGACGACCGGCTGCTGGACGTCTGCATCATCGAGGAGATGAGCCGCCTGGAGTTCGCGCGCATCGCGCCGCAGGTGCGCGCCGGCGGCCACGTGGACCACCCGCGCGTGACCTACCGCCAGGTGCCCTCCCTCCGCATCGACGCCGCCGAGGAGCTGGCCGTGAACGCCGACGGCGAGCCGCTGTGCGCGCGGCGCTTCGACTACGCGTTCGCGCCCGGGCGGCTGACGCTCATGGTCCCCGAGCCGCCCGGCGCGCCGAAATCCTGAAAAGATGGGTTCGCGCAGAAAGGTCGCGGGCTGGCCCCCTCACCGGCGACTGAAGTCGCAGCAACCACTACGGGAAGCCTCGCAAACTGCGCGAGGCTGTTCGGCTCGGCGGCGGGTTCCGGCTCCGGAGGACACCTCCTTTTCATCCTCCGTGGTCGCGCGAAGCGCGGGTGTTCGACTCGGGATGACGTCTTTGGGCGCGTGTCAAATGCAAAGTCGATCTCAAGATCTGGTATGAAATTCCTGCAGTTCAGCGTACGAATCCGCGACAGTCGGGGAGATCGCGAACAATGGCGCGGAAATCGAGGCTTCGCATCGGCTTCGGCGTCAACGTTCGCGACGGGACGGCGCGGGATGCGGATCGGCGGGATGGAGGCGTATCTATCTACAAGGGAATGACTTAGGAGATTCGGAGTGGATGGCGCGCGGCGTGCCCTGAAGAGCGGGCACCCCCGGGTATTCTCCCGGACTTTTTCTCCCATCCGTTTCGCAGGACGGAAAGTCTCATGAAGCTCATCCGGTTCGCCGCCCCCGCCCTCGTCCTCGCCGCCTTCGGCGCCGGCAAGGCGCACGCGCAGTCCTCCAACACGCAGGACGTGACGCTCGAGGTGCAGGCCATCAACCAGATCGCCTTCACCGGCTCGCCCTCGCTGGTCATCAGCTCGGCCGCGACCGGCGGCGCGCTGAACTCGGCCACGGCCAACGCCACCTACGCCATCACCACCAACGAGACCGGCCGCAAGGTCACCGCGCAGCTCGACAGCGACACGCCGCCGGGGGTGACCCTGTCGGTGAACCTGGCCGCGCCGTCGCTGGGAACCAGCGCCGGCACGGTGCAGCTGGGGACGTCCGCGCAGGACGTGCTCACGAACGTGGGCCGGACGAGCGTGAGCGGGCTGGGCCTCACCTACACGCTGTCGGCCGCGGCGTCGGCGGGCGTGGTGGCGGCGACCACCCGCACCGTGACCTACACCATCGTCGCGGGCGCCTGACGCTCCCCTTTCTCCCTGCGGGCGCGGCGGAGCCACCATCCGCCGCGCCCGCGGCTTCTTTTTTCTGACGATGCGGGAACCATGAAGCGAGCACTCATCCTCTCCCTCGCCCTCTCCGCCTTCTCCATCACCGCCCGCGCGCAGGTCAGCGTGATCGGCAGCGGCGTCGAGGAGCACGCGGCCCGCCCGGGCGAGACGTACAGCGGCACGCTGCGCCTGCGCAACGACGGGCGGCAGGCCGAGGAGGCCAAGGTCTACCTCACCGACTACACCTTCGCGGCCGACGGCACCACGCGGTACGCGGCCGCCGGGTCGCTGCCGCGGAGCAGCGCGCGGTGGATCGCGTTCACCCCGTCGCAGGTGCGCATCCCCGCGGGCGGCGAGGCCACGGTGGGCTACACGGTGACGGTCCCGGCGGACGCGTCGCTGGGCGGCACGTACTGGAGCATCCTGATGATCGAGGGGATCGCGCGCGGGAGCGCCGAATCGACCTCGGGCGCGGCGAACGCGCGCGTGCGGGTGGGCATCCAGCCGTCCACCCGCTACGGCGTGCAGATCGCGACCACGCTGGAGGGCACGGGCGCGCCAAAGGTGTCGTTCACCAGCGCCCGCGCCTACGCCGCCGCGCAGGGGAAGGTGCTGGAGCTGGACCTGGCGAACGCGGGCGACGTGGCCTACCGCCCCGAGATCCGCGTGGAGCTGTTCGACGCCGCCGGCGGCAAGGCGGGGACGTTCACCAGCCGGCGCGGGCTGCTGTACCCCGGCACCTCGCTGCGGCAGACGTTCGAGCTGGGCGCGGTGCCGCCGGGCAGCTACCAGGCGCTCGTCGTGGCCGACGCGGGCGGCGACCAGGTCTTCGGCGCGCAGTACAGCCTGAAGCTCTGAGCTTTGATGGGGATGGGTGTCGCACGGAGGGAACGGAGGAAGCGGAGGAGCCCGTCGCGGTTCCTCCGCTCCCTCCGTTTCCTCCGTGCGGGCTTTCTGCTTTTCGCGACGCCGCTCGCCGCGCAGGTGCAGCGGATCGGGGCGGCGCGCGTGCAGGCCGATCCCGGCGCGTCCGTCGCCGTCGCCTTCAACGTCCGCAACCCGACCGGCGCACCGGCCGCCGCGGTGGCGGCGCTGCCGCGTGGGTGGCCGCTCGTCTCCCCCGATGCGGACGCGCCGGTCGCGCCGGGGGCGAACCTCATCCGCCTCGTCGCCACCGTCGTCCCGCGCGGCGCCGCGGCGGGGCGATACGTCGTCCGCTACCGCGCGGGCGCCTTCGCCGACTCCGTGGCCATCGCCGTGAACCAGCGGCGGGGGATCGACGTGGCGGTGGAGGAGGCGCCGCGCTTCGCCGTCGCGGGGTCGGAGTACGCGGCGGCGTTCCGCGTCACCAACCGCGGAAACGGCCGCGCCGCCGTGCGCCTGGCCGTGGAGTCCGCATCGGGATTCTCCGCGCGGGCGGACGTGCGCGCGCTGGACCTCGCGGCGGGCGAGAGCAGGCTCGTGCGCGTCACCGTGGCCACGCGCGCGGCGGCCGGCGTGGCCACGCACCGCCTGACGCTGCGCGCGACGGCGGAGGGCGCGGCCGCGTCGGCGGCGGCGCGGGTGGCGCTGGTGCGGCGGAGCGCGCGCGGCGGCGTGGACATGCGCACGCTCCCCGTCACCGTGGCCCTGCGCGCCGGGCCGGGGATGGACGGGCGCGGCGGCATCCCCGGCGAGGTGTCGGCCTCCGGCGTGGTGGCGGGGGACACGCGCGTGGACCTCTTCTACCGCGGGCGCGCGGCCGCCGCGCCGGAGCTGGGCGAGCAGGAGCAGCTCTCCTTCTCCCTCCGCGGCCGGCGCGGCGAGCTGCGGCTGGGCGACCAGTTCTGGTCGCTTTCCCCGCTCACCTCCCCCGGCCGCGCGGGGTACGGCGCGGGCGGCCGCTTCAACGCCGGGGCGGTGTGGGCCGAGGGGTTCACCGCGCGCAACCGCTTCACCCCCGGCGCCCCGCGCGCGGCGGGCGGCGCGGTGGGCGTCGGCGGCGAGGCCGCGTCGCTCGCCGCCAACTACCTGTCCGCGGGCGACGGCTCCGCGCCCGCCCTGTCGCTGCGCGGGCGGGCGGCGCCGGCGCGCGGCGTGGGTGTCGACGCGGAGTACGGCGCGGCGGGCGGGGCGAGGGCCGGGTACGCGCGGGCGTTCGTCAGCCGCCCCGCCTTCGGCTTCGACGCGCGGCGGCTGGAGGCGGACGCGGGCTATCCCGGCGACCAGGGCGGCCGCTCGCTGCTGCAGGCGAACGCCCGCGCCGCGCTCCCCGCCGGCCTCCGCGCGACCGCCGGGTACGAGCGCGAGCGGCGCGCCGACACGCTGGGCCGCGTGCTCCCGGGGACGGAGCTGGCGTCGCGGACCGGATACGCGGGCATCTCCATCGGCGACGCGCTGGCCATCCAGCGGCGGATGCAGGCGCGCGAGGGGGTGAACGAGGCGGGATCGTTCGCGCGGCGCTCGGACTCGTGGGTCGCGTCCGCGGGCTTCCGCGCGGGGCGCACCTCGCTGGGCGGGGGGATGGAGATGGGGACGGTGGACGACCGCATGGACGGCTCGTCGTCCCCCTTCCGCCGGACGTGGGTGCGGGCGGGGACGGCGGCGGGGATCGGCTCGCTCTGGGCCGGCGTGGAGCGGCGCACCGGCGCCAGCGTGGAGACGGGGATGGAGATGGACCGCTGGCTGGGCTCCTTCACCCTGCAGCTCCAGCCCGCTTCCGGGACGCGCGTGTCGCTGATGGCGCAGGCGGGGGCGACGGAGTGGAGCGGCGAGCCGGACGGGCTGGTGGACGGCACCGTGGAGCAGCGGCTCCCCGGCGGGCACACGCTGCGGCTGCGCGTCCGCGCCTTCCCCTGGGCCGAGGCGGGGCGCCGCAGGCCGATGGTCTACCTCGACTGGTCGCTCCCGCTGCGCGTCCCCCTCGGCCGCAACGGGGCGACGGGGACCGTATCCGGGCGCGTGGTGGACCAGGAGACGGGGCGGCCGGTGGCGGACGCGCTGGTGCGCGTGGGCGACCGCGCGGTGGTGACGGACGCGCGCGGGCGCTGGGCGGTGGCCGGCCTGGCGCCCGGCGGCTACACGGTGGAGATCGACCCGGTGAGCGTGGGCGTGGGCCGCGTGGTCGTGCGCCCGGACGCGCTGAAGGTGGACGTGGCCGGCGGGCACGAGCGGAGCGTGGAGATCGGCGTCTCCCGCGCCTCCCGCGTGGAGGGGCGCATCCAGGTGACCGACCCGGAGGAGGGCGACGGCGCCGTGAGCGGCGCCGTGGTGGAGATCCGCCGCGGGGACGAGCGCCGCCGCCGGCTGACCGACGCGAGCGGGCGCTTCCTCTTCTCCGACCTGCCGCCGGGGGAGTGGACGGTGGCCGTGGTGAGCGCCGACCTCCCGCCCAACCACGCGCTGGAGCCGGGCTCCGTCGGCGTCACGCTCGCCGCCGGCGAGTCGCACCGCATCGAGCTGCGCGCGGTGCCTCGCAGGCGGGAGATGGTGATGGTCGGCGGCGGCGACCTGGTCCTGGGCGGTGCGGCCGCGCGGGGATCGGCGCCCGCCCCGCCGCGTCCCGTCGCTGCGATCCCGGGCGTGGTGACGGCGCCCGCCGTGACGGCTCGTCCCGCCGACCGCCCCGCGATGGCGGCGGCCGCGCGGCCCTGGCGCGAGCGCGGCGAGTCCGGCTTCACCGACTGGCCGAACGACACCTACGTGGTCCGCGAGGGAGATGGGGACCTGGTCGCCATCGCCTGGCTCGTGTACCGCGACGGGAGCCTGTGGCCCAAGCTCTGGCTCGCCAACCGCGACGTCCTGCAGTCGCCCGACCGCCTCTCGCCCGGCACCGAGCTCCTCATCCCCCCGTTCGCTCCGCTGACGTCCGACGAGCGCGACGCCGCCCGCGCGCTCCACAACCCACGTTGAGATTCTTCAGATGGTTTCGGCGAGCGCGACGACTTCTTCCGCGCACCCCCAGCTGAGCGTGACGCCCGCGCCGCCGTGGCCGTAGTTGTGGATAACGCGCCCGCCGCCGGGCAGCGTCTCCAGCGCCAGGCGGATCTCGGGGCGCCACGGGCGCAGGCCCACGCGGTGCTCCAGCAGCCGCGCGTCGGCGAGGTCCGGCTCCAGCTCCGCGCACCGCCAGCGGATGGCCTCGGAAACGTCGAAGTCGGGCGTGGTGTCTTCCTCGCCCTCGTCCGCCGTGCCGCCCAGGATGCAGTCGCCGCCGCGGGGGATGATGTAGAGCATCCCCTCGGGGTGATACTCGTCCAGCCAGAAGCGCGTCAGCCCGGGGTTCTCCACCCGCATCACCTGCCCGCGGATGGGGCGCATCGCCGCGTCGCCGGCCAGCTCGCGCGCGCCCAGGCCGCTGCAGTTCACCACCAGCGGGTACGCCGCCGCCTCGTCCAGCGACGCGATGCGCCGCATCTCCATCTCCCCGCCGTTCGCCGCGAAGCGGGCGGCGAGCCAGCGCAGGAACACGCCGGTGTCCGCGACGGGGACGGTGAGCGACCAGCCCACGCGCCCGTCCGGCACCTCGGCCGCGTCGGCCACGCGGAAGCCGGCGATATGCGCGGCCCACTCCGGGAACTGCCGCGGGTCCGTCTTCCGGGGAAGCAGCTCGATCCCCGGAAGCATGCGCACGCCGGTCTCCGCGTCCGCCACCAGCTGCTCGAACACGGCGAAGCTCCGCTCGCCCCACGCCTTGACCAGCGCCTGGGGACCCGCGCGATAGGGATACCAGATCGCCGCGGCCACGGCGCTGGTGGTGCGCTCCGGCGGCTCGGCCGCCCACACGCGCACGCGCCACCCGGCCTCCTGCAGCCGGATGGCGCTCGTCAGCCCGATCACCCCCGCGCCGATCACCAGCGCGTCACGCCCGCCGCCCATCTCCATCCGTCTTCCTCCGTCCCCGTCTCAGTCCGGATCCGCCGGGGCGGGCGCCCACGACGCGGGATCCTGGCGATAGTACCGGCACAGCTCGGCGTACAGCCCCGGGTGCTCGCGCAGCAGCTCCGCCGGCTTCTCGAAGAAGGTCTCCGACGCGACCGCGAAGAACTCGGCCTCGCTCTTCGCGCCGTAGCCGTCCAGCAGGTGCGGCGCGTCGTCTCCCACCGCCTCGCGGAGCGCCAGGTACTCGCCGCCCAGGATGCGCACCCACGGCGCGTACTCCGCCCGCGGGAGCGGGGGCGTGCCGTCGGCGCCGCCGTCCTCGGTGTCCAGCTGGTGCGCGAACTCGTGGATCACCACGTTGCGCGCGTCCCCGGCGTCATGAACATCGCGGTCCACGCTCGCCCACGACAGGACGAGCGCGCCGTCGTGCCACGACTCGCCCAGCAGCGCCTCATCCTCCTCGCGCACCCACCCGCCCTCGCGCCGCTCGCGCCGGGCCACGAAGGTGGTGGGGTAGACCAGGATGGAGCGCAGGCGCGGATAGTAGTGGTCCTCGAAGCGCAGGATGGGGATGCACGCCTGCGCGGCGATGGTCACGCGGATCTCGTCGGTCAGCTCCAGCCCGCCGCACCCCTCGAAGCTCTTCTCCTCGAGGAAGACCAGGATCTTCCGCTGCAGCTCCGCCCGGTCGTGCGCGTCCAGGCGGTGGAACATGGCCACGTTCCGCGCCACGATCTCACGCCACTCCGGCGGAAACGGCCGGTCGCGCACCTCGTCGCGGCGGCGCCTGCGGAAGAAGTCGAGCATGGAGATGAGGGAGATGCCGCGCCCGTCACCGCCCCCGCGGCGGCACCGAAGCCGGCGCGGGGGAAGGCGGTGCGGGCAAGGGCGATGGAGATGCGGACGCGGACGATGAAGATCCGGGCGCGGGCGATGAAGATGCGGACGCGGCGGCCGGATCCGCGGCCGATGCGGCGGCGTCCGTGGACAGCGTCGCGGGCGGCGGAAGCATGCGCGGGCCCAGCACCGTCAGCCGCTGCCACCGCCGCGGCGCCACGAAAAAGCCGGTGAGCCCGCCGGCGACTGCCCCCGCCGCGCCGCCCAGCACCGCGTGCGAGGCGTTGCGCGGCGAGGCGTCCGGGCCCGTGCTGCGGCCCAGCTGCGAAACGAGCACGCCGGCCGCGGCCCCGGCCAGCGCGCCCAGCCCGCTCCACGTCTCGCGGCGCCTGCGCAGCACGTCCACCGGCTGCGCGCGCAAGCTCACCATCACCGCGGTGTCGCCGGGCCGCGTGAGCAGCAGGGTGTCGCGCCCCAGCGCGGCCAGGCTGCCGGTGAACGCCTCGCCGCCCGCCGGCGAGACGCGGATCAGCTCGCCCACGGCGGGCATGGGGCGCACGGGGGCGCCCTGGGCCCGCGCGGCGGTGGCCCCGCACGCGAGGAGCACAGCAACGGCGTACTTCGGCTTCACGGAGATACTTCGAGGTGCGAAGGAACACGCGGCCGGACCCGCTCCGAAAATTTGGCTCCCCGCGCCCGCCCCGGCAAGGCGTGGGAGATGGGGCCGCCGGAGGGGACAGGGGACAGGGGACAGGGGACGGGGGACAGGGACGGGCGGCGGCCGGGAACTCTGATGCGTGTCTCCGGCCTCGCGCCCTCTCCGGCCGGCTCAGGCCGTCCACCTCTCCCGTACCGGGAGAGGTAGCTGGGCCGCATCGGTGTGCTCCGGATGCATCTTGCCCGCCTCGCCTGGCTGAGATGGATTTCGGAAGGCGCGGGGATGCTGGAAAGCCACCTCCTCCCGGAAAGGGCCCGGAACGGGAGGGGGTCGCGCCCTCCGGCGCGGGGGGAGGGCGCGAGGCGGCCCGGGCGCGCCACAGGTTCGGCGTGACGGGGTCGTTTCTCTGTCGTCGCCCGGTGCGAATCCGCCCCAAACAGAATGCGGAGAGCCGCTTCCGTCGCGGCTCTCCGCTCATTCTCTCGCCATCCGCCGAACGTCAGCCGCCGGCGCTCAGCGCCAGTTCCGGCGCGAGGGTGGGTGCGGCGGGCGAGGCCGCCTCCTCCGCTCGGTTGTGGAAGCCCAGGCCCTCGCCGCGGCCCAGCTCCAGCACCCAGCGGTAGGCCTGCACCACGTCGCGGCGGAACCCGTCCACGCACCCCCACAGGTAGATCTGGAAGCGGCGGTACTGCTCCACGCCGAAGCGGCGCTCCAGCTCTTCGCGGTGCGCGTCCAGGTTCCGCGCCCAGTGCCGCACCGTCAGCTCGTAGTTGCGCGTGTCGTTGTGCACCACGCTCACCGAGAAGGGCGAGCGCGCGACCTGGGCCAGGTAGTCGTGCAGGCACAGCGTGGTGCCGTTGCCGCGGTAGATGTGCTTCTCGAAGAAGGCCGACACGTCGTACTTCTGCCGCGACGCGCTGGCGTCCAGGCACACGCGCCCGCCCGGCTTCAGCAGCGATGCGTACTTCTTCAGCGTGCGCCCGTAGTCCGGCAGGTGCTCCGTCACCCCCAGGTTCACGATCGCGTCGTACTTCTCCGCCGCCTCATGCTCGAACAGGTGCTCGCGCAGCACGCGGCAGGGCAGCCGCAGCCGCGTGATCACCCCGCCGATGAAGCGCTCCGACGCCTGCGATATGGTGAGCGACGTCACCCGGATCCCCCGCTCGCCGGCGAACTGCGTCCACGCGCCCCAGCCGCCCCCCACGTCCAGCACGCGGTCGCCCTCCTTCACCCCGATCTGGTCCAGGGTGAACTCCAGCTTGCGGCGGATCCCGGCCTCCAGCGGCTCGTCGTCGCGCTCGAACACGCCCTGGCTGTAGGCGCGGTAGTCGCGGTCCAGGAAGCTGAGGAAGAACTCCGGGTCCTCGTCGTAGTGATGGGCGATCACCCGGGCATCGGTCTTCACCTGCCCGAAGATCAGCGGGCGCACGAACTTCCACGCCCACAGCAGCGGGTGCCGGTCGCGGAACAGCTCGCGCACCGACAGCAGGTGCAGGAAGTCGCCCTCCACGTCCAGCGCGCCGCGCAGGTACGCCTCGCCGATGTCCATGGTGTCGAGCGAGCTGAGGGCGGCCACGGCGCTGCTGTCCTTCAGCACCAGCGTGAACGCCGGCTGCTGCCCGCCGAACACGTGCTGCGGCCCGCTCGCCAGCCGCAGCCCGAAGGGCACCGCATCGCGCGCGTCGACGAAGGCGCCGTAGTGCCGTTCCAGCATCTTCACCAGCCGTCCGAACGACCGCTCCATCTGCATCTCCCCCGCTCTGCTGGTGGCCAGGAGAACCTCAGGGACCCCCGTGAAACCGCCGGGCCCGGACCGGCCTGGGGGGAGGCGGGCCCGGGCGCGCCCTCCGGAAAGGCGCACGTCCGCATGTCCGGTGGGAGTTCTGCCAAGTTGGGCATCTCCGCGCGCAGGAACAAGAATCTCGTCACTCCGAACAGCTAAGGCCCGCTCCGAATCGTCCGAAGCGGGCCTATTCACGTTTTTCCCCATCCTTTCACGTCATCCGCCCGTACGCTTCGAAAAGCTCCGCTGGCCTCACGCGGAGACGCGGAGACGCGGAGAACTCACCGCATGGGCCGGGTTCTCCGCGGCTCCACGTCTCCGCGTGAGATCAGGGATCGTCGGGACGCGCGGCTCAGTGTCCCCCGCTGCCGCACCCACTGCCGCAGCCGTGTCCGCCGCAGCTGCCGTGTCCGCAGCCGGAGTGGCCGCCGCACCCCGCGTGGCCGCCGCCTCCGCCGCAGTCCGCGAAGGAGCCCAGCGGCGCGCCGCAGTCGCCCGACGAGCACGCGGGCTTTTTCCCCGGGCGATGCGGCGGCGCCGGGCCGAGGGGATTGTTCACGACGATCGCGATCGGGTACGCCACGATCACCGTGACCATGGCGATAAAGATCGCGGCGGAGCCGGAGAGCCCGCCCAGAATGGCGAGCACCCCCGCCGCCGCCGCGATCAGCGCGGCCAGGCCCGAGGCGGCCGCGGGGCTCGCGTCCGGCACGGCGTCGTACATCCCCCGGCGGCGCGCGCCTGGAAGGGACGGCCCCGGCGCGGGGCGCTCCACGGCGCGGGGCTTCGGCGCCGGGCGCGGCCAGATGTCGAAGGGCGGCTCGTGGCCGAATGCCGCGCGGTAGCTGGCCAGCGTCCGCGCGTACTGGTCCTCGAACTTCGCGTCCTCGGCGGTGCCGCCGCGGGTGGGCTCGTGGTGCAGCGGCCGGCCCAGCACGCGGCCGCACATCTCCTCCCAGTACGAGCGGGTGTAGGTGAGATGGAGATGCCACGCTTCGTCCACCTTGGCCGAGGGCGTCACCGGGTGGCCGGCCGTCATCGCCAGGTACACGAAGCGGAGATACTCGCGGGTGACGCGGCGGGCGTGCTCGGGCGTCCACCCGTTCTCCCTCGCCAGCCGCGCGCTGAAGGAGAAAGCGACGCCGGGCTCGTCCGGCGAAAACGCCTGGAGACGAGCCCGGAGGCCGGCATCTTCCCTGTAGCTGCTGCTTTCCGTGCTGCTCATACACGCCCTGTGGCGGGTTCCCGCGGGCCGCCGCACCCGGGCGGCCGGTGAGCACGCAGGAGTACGAAGCCGCGGCGCGCGGGATTCACCCCGCGTGTAACGGAACCGTCACGAACGAACCAAGTACCAAGTGCCAAGTGCCAAGTGCCAAGTGCCAAGTGCCAAGTGCCAAGTGACTGAAGCACTGGGCACTTTGACCCTCAGTCCAGTGCGTGGTTCAGCAGGTCCGCCAGCCGGTACCCTGCCAGCGCCAGCCGCGGCTGCGCGATGGCCCACGACTGCGCGTAGTAGCGCGGCGGAGCGGCCTGCCCGCGCACCAGCCACGCGGGATAAAGGCTTTCCCTGGAGATGCGGTATCCCTCCATCGACCACTGCTGCGGCTGGTTGGGGAGGAGGCGGGAGCGCGCCCACGACGGGGGATACCGCGCCTCGATCTGCGCCGCGATGTCGCCGACGTAGGCCGCCTCGTCGCGGTCGTGCGCGCCCCAGGGCACGGAGAAGCCGATCAGCGAGTCCCAGAAGGCGTGCAGGTTGCTGCGGGGGTACAGCCCGGCCAGCTGGAACGAGTTGCCGCCGCGGTCGCCCGCCGTGTCCTGCGGGGTGATGCGCGAGCTGTTGTGCAGCGGCTGGTGCGCGTCGCCCACCAGGTGCAGCACCCACGCGAGGGCGATCGCGCGCGCCGAGTCGCTGGCCGATGCGTCGGCCACGGTGCGGTCCATCTGCGGAAGCTGTTGCAGCAGAAGTCCTTCCACGTGCACGTCGGGGCGGTCGATGGCGCGGTCTCCGGGGGTCTTCTGCTCCCAGAAGTGATCCACGTAGTGCCAGTCGGAGTGCGCGAAGCGGTTCCCCGGATGGGTGCGGGTGCGGATGATGTCGGGCCACACCGCCGCCATCACGAACAGCTCCCGCCCGCGCTCGTCCGCCGTCCCCGTGGACGGCATCAGCTCGCGCAGACCGGCGTTCAGCGGCCCGTTCTCCAGCAGGCGCACCGCGTTCGCCCGCGCCTGCGGGGTCATGCGGTCCCACGCGATGCGCGCCACCACGCGGTGCCCCAGCTCGTCCCACGCGTACGCGGGCCTGGTCACCAGCGCGAGCGCCGCCAGCGCCGCTGCCGCCACACGTCCCAGCTTCATCGTTCGTCCTCCCGGAAGTTCGGCTGCGGGGAGATCCTTCCCGCGCGCCAATGTACGTGGCACGCACCGCATCCGCGACGGTCCCCGCGCCGGATCTATCCGTACTGCGCGACGGGCGGGGAGCGTTCTACAGGTTCCGGCCCCCCGGCTCTGTAACGCACCCTCCCGCCGATGCCCACACCTCGCTGGGCGAGTTCGCGCGGCTGAGGCTCCCCTGCCCCGCTCCCCGGCCCCGGGCTTCCACGGCGGTCCGGCTATAACCGGCCGACCCGTCAACCGGCGCGGATCCTCGCCGGGTCCCCAGGGTGGCTCTAGCCGCTGCTTGCGGACTTAACGCAAGTTGGCGCAAATTGAGGATCATTGCATGCGCCTGATACCCTTCAAGCTCTTTCGGCCATGAGGTTTCCGAGTTTGCAACCCGGCTCCTCCGGCGACTGGCAAAGCTCTCTTCCTCGGGTTTTGCAGGGACAGCGGGCCCACCACCTAACCTAATTCCCGGACCCGAAGCCCCCAATCCCCCGCGTGGTCGTGTCGGACTGCGTGGTGATGCCGTCATTCCCGCCGTTGTGGAAGTAGCCTTCCGATCGTACCGCGCCTGCGCGCCGCTCGGCCCCAACACGCACACCCGTGGGGCCTCCATTTCCGCACGCGGCCGTCAGGCAGCCGAACATCATTCCAATCCCAGCCAATCCAATTTTCATCCGCATCGGGTGTCTCCGTAGCACAGGATTCCCTCACGAACGCGCCCACCGTTAGGCGTGTTCCGAGGGCGAATTTACCGACGCCCGCGCTCAATACGCCACCGCACTGCCCATAATCGCGGAGCGCTTTACCCCGTTCACCGGCTTCTTTCCGCCTGTTCTGCGTCATGCACCGCTCCTATACAGACCAAGGACAATTCCTTGGCGGAGTTCTACTTACGTATTGACCTACAAGGAGCTAAAGGAGAGCTTCCGGCCGGACCCCGCGCGCGCTGTGCGCCACATCGTGACACTCGCTTGGGAATGGGTACATGCTTACCGCCAAACGCGTGATTTCCGATCGGCACCCGGCAGCAGCCGCGCGATACCTGGCGCGGCTGGCGGCGAGGGGCGGCGGCTACACAGTGCGGGGTGTCATTCTCACGCCGGATGAGCAAGACAAGCTTTTGCTGCTGCTTCTCTCGCGGACCGGAGCAGCCAGAGCAGGGGATGAGAATAATCCAGGGATGCGAGTACAAATGCCGCCAACGTGAGGGGGGGCTTGTAAAAGCCGCCATTGGATAGAAGTATATACAGCTTGGCCTCTGTGGGCCGATTTTACGCGTTCAGATGCGCAGGCACACACCCGTCGCCAACTATGCCCGCCGCCCATCCGGAAATGCTCCGTCCGCCGCCAGACTGGCCACGCACGGAAGCGTCGATTCTTGACGAACTCTCCTGCGAGCCGATTGCAGTCGAGCTCTGGTTGTGTGTGCGGAAGGTCCGGATGTGGATCGAGGCGCCGCCCGCTGCGCGTTCACGCCTGTTCCGGCGCAGCGCACGAGAGAGCGGCAAGGAGCGCCGGAGGGCTGTATTCAGCGGTTATCCAGAGTTGCACGAACCCTTACGCACGTTTGCGGCGCTCGCCGCCAATTCCGGAGCGATTGACCCGCTGGCCCTGTGCCGGGCGTGCATGCAAATAGCGGATTGGGCTGCGGAGAATTCGTTGGAGGTAACTTCGCTGCATTTCGCGACGGCGGCGGCAGCGGTCGCACCAGAAAACGCCGAAGCCGCGAACCTCGCGGGGCTGATGTATCGGCGTGCGGGCGATTGGCAGCGCGCGGAAATGTTCTACCCTCGTGCGATCGCACTCGCGAGACGGCAGCGGAACGCGACGGAGTATGTATGCGGCCACATAGGGTATGCTGCTCTCCTGTACTCGCGAGGCATTCACCTGGAGAAGGCCGTCCGGCACTTGAACACGGCGGCGCGAGTCGCAGCGGACAACGGAAGCTTCTGGCTCGCGGGCCATGCACTGCACGACTCGATGCTTCTTCATGTGCAGCGGAGTGAATACGAAGAAGCGGAAGCCCAAGCACTGCGCGCAGCAGAGTTGTATCCGCTGCACGACCGCCGGTTTCCGCACTTCGTCGTCGACTTCGCTTTTATCCAATTGGAGCAACAGCGTTTCACGGATGCTTTGTCGCTGCTCCAGCGATGTGTGTCGGTGATCCATGAACCCGCTGTGAAAGCGTTGATCAAAAGCATGCTGGCCCGATCTTATGGCGGCCTTGGACAGAAGGAGGACTATGAGCGGGCTCGCCGGGAGGCCGAGGAGATTGCGAAGACCTATCCGGAGCATGCATCCGTGGTTTACTACCACTTGGCCGAAGGTGCGCGCGCGTGCCGCTCATGGGCCGAAGCCGAACGGCACGCGCGTAGATCGCGTGAACTCGCACTCAAGCGGGATGACCGCGAGATGCTGCGGCTTTCGGAGAGAACTCTGGTCCTCGTTGTGGGACAAACCGGAATTCACTCGGTAAGCGTACCCTCAGGTTCTTTGCCGGATAAGCTGACCCGTGAATTAGCCGCACGGCTCTCCCGATGGAACCCGCAGAGTCACCCGATCAGGAGGCGCCGGGTATTTCGAAACCAATGGGTTGCCTAATGGCCTGAACCAAGGCCCGGCCCGATGCGCGACGTGGAATCCGTGGTAACCGCCGTCTCGAAAGAGGCGGCGGTTGCTTGCGTTGGTGGGGTGATCACGTTGCCCGACCCTAACCCGGGACCGGTTTCGTCGGCACGCCAGTGACGCGCAGACTCAGGCGCGGTGGGAGCTTGTACGCAGCCACCCAGCAGCGCGAAGTGCGCAGCGATGGTAACGGCGGAAACGATGCGGCGCATGGTGTGTTTCTCCTGACATTACTGAGATTCTCGCTGCGCCAAGAGGGCGCAGGATAACGATGTAGCTGCCGCACGCTTCCCGCCAGAGTAGGGGGGTATAGCCTGGTTATCCAGCTCTGTGACGTACGCCCATGCGGATGCCGACAGCCCGCAGGGAGTTCCTTCCCTCCGGCCGGGCCCTGCTGCGTGATGGCGCAGCCATGTATGAGCCGGGGTTTGAAGGCTTTATCCGGAGTTCGTACCACGGCTGGATGCGGGACGCGAACCGCCATGTTGCACGGGCTGGTGTCCAACCTGAATAACTTTGAGATTTTCGTCGGTTTCTGAGTGGTCGCGCCCAGCGCCAAACGATGATGATCCTTGGGCTCAGTGATGCACATGCTTACCGCCAAACGCGTGATTTCCGATCGGCACCCGGCAGCAGCCGCGCGATACCTGGCGCGGCTGGCGGCGAGGGGCGGCGGCTACACGGTGCGGGGTGTCAGCGGGTGGGCTCACCGGCACGAGGTCGAGGAGGGGACGCGCGCCCGTCATGACGGCCAGCTTCCGCGCCTGCACGCCATGGGGCTGCTGGATCGGGTCGATGCGGGGCCGAGTGGCGGGACCGGCGGTTGCTGGGTATACCGGATCACGGACGCGGGGGCGCGGGCGTCGGCGGAGACGTGGGGGGACGCGTACGAACGGGTGCGGGTGCCGGGCGAAATGGAGAAGCCCGCCCCGGTCTACCTCGCGCCTGGCCCGCGCAACGCGCTGGCCGTTCTCCGGCTCGCGTACGATGCGCAGGCCGGCCCGCGGCGGTTCGGGGAAGATGGATGGCGCACCGGGCGGGAACCGACGCTGATCGTGGAAGAGTCGAACCGGCAGCGGGCTGCGCGCCGCTACTCGCGGCTGGACTCGATGGACTTGAAGTGGCTCGCGAGGGGCGGCTTCGCGGAAAAGCGCGATGAACGATTGTGGGGCCGGGATCAGCCGGTCGTGTACTGGCGGGTGTCCGAAGCGGGCCGCAGCGTGGTCCTGCTGCCGTGGCGCGCGCCCTGTAGGGACGACACGGAGGACGGGGACGAGTTGGCGTGAGCCCGCGCGGTCGGCGGGCAAGCCCCGGCGAGCGGCGCGAACGCGCGCTGACATTCCTCGCACAACTGGCCGTTCTGTCCTCGGGCTACCGCGTGCGCGGCGTGTCCGGATGGGCGCATCCGAACGATTTCGCGCTCCTCGCCGGGTCGTACGCATGGAGCGAGCTGCTCGCGGAAGCGGCCACGGGCGGGCTCGCGGAAGTTCACGATGCCACTGTGCCGGGTGCCGCGCCCGCACGGCTCTACCGGATCACGCAGCGCGGGATGGAGACGGTCGCGCGGATCGTGGGCGAAGACGCGCCGAAGGTGCGGCCTCCCGGCCCCGATGACGCATCGGACGGGGTGTACGTGACGCAGGGCGGGCGCTGGGCGCTGGACGTGTTGCGGAAAGTCTGCGGTGACGGATGGCTGGCCCCGGACGCCGTGCGGGAACCCTCCGAACGGTGGAACCGCACCGGCGGGCGCCCCTGCCGGATCGTGTACGCGAGCGATCTGGACGCGCTGGTGGCGTCGCGCCTCGCGAAGTCGTGCCCGCTGGCCGCGGGGTGCCGCGCACGCCCCGTCATGTACCGCGTCACCACGATCGGCCGCACCGCCGGACTGCTGGAGTGGTTCGGCCGCGACCCGGAAGCGGCGATCTACACCGATCACGGCGGCAGCTGGCCGCTGCTTTGCCCTCCGCGCGGGCTGTTCCTGTTCGGCAGTGGACACTAGGAGTGCGCGATGACGGAACTCGGGAGAGGCGGCGTGGCGGCGGACGAGCTGGAAGGGTTCCGGATGGGGCCGGAGAGAGCGTTGAACCGTGTTGCTGTCTGCGGCCTGCTGCTCCTCGGCGGCTGCGCATGGATGCGCGGCGGTGGCGAGGGGCGGGCGGCGGATGCCGCCGTTTACGCGGTGGCGCTCGACTCGCTTGCCGATGCCGGGACAGCGCCGCTCGTGGTCAGGGACTCGACGGTGACCCTCCCGCGCGGGGCGCCGGTGCTGAATGACGTGCACCTGGGCCTGATGGGGGCAGACTCCAGGATGCGCGCCCAGCTGCGCGAGCGCGCCGCGCGAACGGAGCCATTGCCCCGGCTTCCAATCCGCCGAGGCGTGAAGTACGCGAGCGGTGGCGGCGGACCGGGGACCGGTTGCCGCTACGAAGTTTCGGGGGTGGGCTATGCGGCCGACCGGCGGCGGGCGATCGTGTACGTGGCGCGTCGGTGTGGCGGGCAAGGGGGAACAGGCTGGCTGGTGCTGCTGCGCGCCCTCCCGGGCGGATGGCGCGTGCAGGCGGCGGCGGTGGAGGAAGCTCGAGCAACACCCAGCCCCGCGCCACCAGATCCCTTGACACCGCCGCCGCGCAGGGCGAACGTCAGATCTGAGTCTCGCGCCACCCGTTCACGCGAAATCATCCACGGATGACGAACGCCGCCCGCTGCTGCACCTGTCGCTGTATCGCCCGTCTCGCCGCTGGCGGGGCCGGAGCGTTGCGCGTGCGCGGCGGCGTCAGGGACGGCTGACGGCGCAATCCCACACGACACAGCTACGGCCCCGGCCTGCACCTCGCAGCCCGGGGCCTTTCCGTATCCATGAGAAACTGACGACGAGGAGACGCGGATGTCCCGCATCGACCGATACATCGGCAACACGCCCACGGTGCGGCTGGAGCGCATCGTGGAGCCGGGGATGGCCGAGGTCTGGGTGAAGGTGGAGGGGATGAACCCCGGCGGCTCGATCAAGGACCGCACCGCGCTGGCCATGATCGTGGACGCCGAGCGGCGCGGCCTTCTCCCGCCCGGCGGCACCATCGTGGAGCCCACCTCGGGGAACACGGGGATCGGGCTGGCGCAGGTGGCGTCGGCGCGCGGCTACCGGCTCATCCTCTGCCTTCCCGCGCAGATGAGCGAGGAGCGCAAGGCCACGCTCCGCGCGTACGGCGCCGAGCTGGTGCTGACCGACCCCGAGCGGCGGATGCTGGCCGCCATCGAGGAGGCCGAGCGCATCCGCGACGCCACCGGCGCCTTCCTTCCCAACCAGTTCTCCAACCCCGCCAACCCGCGCGTGCACTACGAGACCACCGGGCCGGAGATCTGGGAGGCGATGGAGGAGCGGGTCGACGCCTTCGTCTACGGCACGGGAACGGGGGGGACGATCTCGGGCGCGGGGCGGTACCTGAAGGAGCGCGACCCGCGCGTCCGGGTGATCGCGGTGGAGCCGGGGCGGTCGGCGGTGCTGCACGGCGAGCCGCGCGGGCAGCACCAGTTCCAGGGGATGGGCCCCGGCTTCATCCCCGACAACCTGGACCGCTCGGTGATCGACCGGATGCTGAAGGCGTGGGAGGAAGATGCCTTCCCCGTGGCCCGGCGCCTGGCGCGGGAGGAGGGCCTGTTCGTGGGGATGAGCTCCGGCGCCATGGTGTGGGCGGCGCTGGAGGTGGCGCGCGAGCTGGGCCCCGGCCGCCGCGTGGTCACCATCACCCCCGACACCGGCGCGCGCTACCTCAGCACCTCGCTCTTCACCGCCCCCGCCGAGTCCGAGCACGCGGTGGCGATGGCGTCGTAGGGAAGACGAAAGGAATCTCACGCGGAGCCGCGGAGACGCAGAGAAACCGATCGGTCCTCTGCGCCTCCGCGGCTCCGCGTGAGATTCTTCTTTTCTTCGCGCCCGCGCCGCCGCATCGTTGTCGCGGACCCGATCCATTCCATATCCCCCGAAATCCCTTGCGAGCGGCTGCCGCCGTGCCCTTTCCCGCGCGCTTCCGGCGCCTCGCCGCGTCGGCCAGCCGCGGCATGGTGCTGGACGTGACCGTGTTCGCGCTGAACCTGCTGCTGATGCGGCAGCTGGCGCGGCAGTTCGCCGCCATCGTCCGCGGCGCGTCGGCGGGCGATGGGGGCGCGAAGGCATCCCTCATCGCCTACCTGCTGCTGATGCTGGTGCTCCCCGCCGCGGGGGCGGTGCTGGGGCGCTGGCACTTCCACCGGCGGCGCGCCGCGCGCGGCCAGACCGGCGACGCGGACGCGGCGGCGTGGGGATGCCTGCTGAACCCGGCGTTCTACCTGGCCGTGTCGCTCGTCATCGCCACCAGCGCGGCGGTGATGATCGCGCAGCAGCTCTTCGGCGAGGACATCAACCAGCGCGCGGGGGTCTTTCTCCCGCTGATGCTGGGCGTGCTGGTGTTCAGCATCGTCCAGACGGTGCTGGTCTACCGCTACCTCACGCCGCCGCGCGGGCCGCCGCGGGGCGCGTTCTGGCGCGGCCCGCGCAGCGAGGCGCTGGGCGACGCGTGCATCTTCCTGAACATGATCCTGTTCCAGGTGATCTGGAACGTGGTGATCTCCGGCCGCATGACGCGCATCGGCGGGTGGGAGGACCTGGCGGGGCGCGTCTTCTTCGTCTGGTTCGTCTCCATCCTGGTGTACTTCCCGCCGCGCATCTTCTACCTGGCCGAGGACGTCCACCGCCCGCGCAGCTGGGCCACCATGCTGCTCGCCACCTCCCCCCTCGTCCTGCACCTGCTCGGCGTAATCTGATTTTGAATCGCGCCACACGTACGGTACGCCCCCCAGACGTCATCCTGAGGCCGCCCACACCGCAACCCGTTTCATCACAATTGGTTGCAGGCCGAAGGATCGATAACTTCGGCAGCACGTGAGTCGGGTGAACGCGCCGCGGCATCCTCGCATGCTCCGAAGACGAGTGAACGAGACGCCGCTGCGTTTTCTCTGCATCACGTGCTCGGCGAGTATGGATCCTTCGGCCTGCAACGTTCTGCGCGGACGAAGGTTATGGTGTGGCCGGCCTCAGGATGACGTCAGTGGGGAGTCGCGCGATTGTGATTTGAGACAGGTATGATGATGACGGGCTTCTCCCCAACTTCTCCACGTGCGTGGCGGTGCGCGGACGGGTGGCTGGTGCGGCGCGGGGCGCCCGCGGAGCCGGTCCCGGACTGGCTCCCGCTGCGCCGTGCGTCCGGCGATCCGCTCCCCACGCCGCCGGCGGACTACTGGCTGATCGGCGGCGACGGGACCGTGGCGCGGAAGTACGAGTGCAGCACGTGGTCGGTCGAGGACGAGCTCGGCGCCGTGCTGTACGTGATCGACGGCGACGCGCTGATGGAGATATGGGTCAGCGTCACCTACCGGCACCCGGACGAGCTCCGCGAAGTCCTTGCGCTGCGCGGGCTACGGCCGATGGAGGAGGGGGATGAAGATGCGGCGCGGTGGATCGGCGCCGCGATCGCGCGGGAGATGGAGATGCGGGCGGAGCGCGCCAGGCAGTCCCGCCGCGCGGGGATGGAGCGCGTCGCGGCGATCCCGGGCGCGCTGGAAATGTGGGACGCGGGCGACGGCTTCCGCCGCGCGCACGAGCTTCTGCGCGCCCGTGTCGAGGCGTACGGCGGATCGGCGGAGGAGATGCTCCTGCGCGCGCTGATGGCGTTCGGCGGCCTGCACCGCGCGTCGGATGGCGAGGCGCGCGCGGCGGTGGCGTGGGCGATGGAGCCTTTCGTGGCCGGATGCCGCATCGCCGCGTTCGACCCGCTCGTGGCGTCCGCGGGCGCCGCCGGGTGGACGCACGAGGGTGCGCCACCCACCGCGCCGGCCGAAACGCACGGGGAGATCCGTGCGCTCGCCGCGTCCCTCGGCGACGCGCGCGCGGACCTCCTCCAGTCCGCCGGGTGGGCGGACGACACCGACGCGCGCAACAACGCCATCGCCCTGCGCCGGGCGGCGGACGCGGTCGGGGCGTCGCGGGCGCGGCTCCACCGCCTCGCCGGCGGCTGAATCCCCCGCCGCGCAGGATCAGACTTCTTCTTCGTCGAAGATCAGGACCGTGGAGCCGCCGGTGGAGAACGCCATCAGGTCCGCGGCGGCCGCCTGCCCCTCCGGCGATCCCATCCCCGCCTGCAGGTCGGCGATCGAGTCGAAGCGCAGGATGCCGATGCGGTGGTAGGGCGCCGGCCCGCCGGGCGTCATCACCGGCCCGTTGCTGACGCGTACGGAGCGGATGCCGGGGATGTTCTTCGCCAGGGGGATGTGCGTCTCCTGCAAATGCCGGTCGAATTCGGCGGCATCGGCCGGCGTGTTGTGGAGCGCGAGGATCACGGCCACGAGAAGTCTCCGTCGGATGAGGTGGGTAGATTCAGATCACGCTGATTTGCGCGTGACAAAATCGCCCTCTCCTCCAATCCCGGCAAGATTATCTTCGCCATCTTCCGACAGCTTCGCGCCTCTACATCCCATCTCCCTGCGCTGTGCCCGCCGCATCTCCATTACCGTCCGAAGACGCGCTGCCAGAGGCTCCGCGGGCGGGCGGCGAAGCGGAAGGCGATGGGGAGGGTGATCCACACGTAGAGCGGCTCGCCGTCCACCTTCCCCGGCTCGAAGCGCATCCGCCCCGCCGCGCGGACCGCCTCCGCGTCCAGCGCCGCATCGCCCGCGTCCCCGTCGACGCCGACGTGGTCGGGCGTCCCGTCCGGGCCCACGCGCAGGCGCACCGTCACCACACGCTCGCTCCCGGCCAGGTGCGGGTTCGCGCGGCCGTGCTCCGCCGCGAAGCGCGACAATTCCCGCGTCACCTCGTCCGCGTTCGCCAGCCGCGGCGGCTCCTCGATCCGCGCGGTGGCGCGCTCGGCGCGGAGGCGGGCCAGCTCGCGGTCCTGCCGCTCCTTCCACTCCGCGGGGGGCGCGGGGAAGAGCGCGTCGTAATCGACGGCCAGGTAGCGCTCCAGGAACGCGCGGAACGACGGCGCCACCTCCATCACCAGGTCCGGCGCGTAGACGACGAAGACGGGCGCGGAGTGCGACGCCTCGCCCGTGAGCCGCACCGCGTACCCGTGCGACCACGCGAGATGGTTCGCGAACACGAAGTATTCCGTCGCGTCCGGCGCATCGGCGAACGTCGGCGCGTCCTCCGGGAGGCGGCAGAAGAGCGAGAGGGGGTAGAACGAGAGCATCATCTCGTTGTCCAGCCCGTTGCCGTCCTCCATGCCGTTCAGCGTGGTGAACCACTCGCGCAGCTCGCCCGGCATCGGCACGCCGTAGCGCGCCTCCCACGCGGCGATGTCGTCCGGCGACGCGGGCGCGCCGGCCACCACATCCTGGTCCGCCCAGAACTGGGCCACGCGCTGCAGAAGCTCTCTCACCAGACGCCGGGAATGAAGCGGAACCGCACGCGCCGCATGTACTCCGCGTACCCGGGCAGCTCCGCGGCCAGGACGCGCTCCTCGCGCAGGGCGCGCCACGCGATCATCGCGACGACCACCATCCCCCCCGCGACGCCGTACCGCGAGCCGAGCATCAGCGCCGTGCCGACGAGCAGGGGGATGGCCGCGGCGTACATCGGGTGGCGGACGCGGGCGTACGGGCCGGTGCTCACCACCGTCTGCTTCCGCTCGGTCTGGATGCGCACGGCGGGCGAGAGGAACGAGTTCTCGCGGTAGACGAGGAAGAAGAGCCAGAACGATCCGATCAGCATCGCCGCCCCGATCCCCTGCACCCAGACGGGAACGTGCGACCAGCGGAAGCGCACCGCGTCCAGCGCCATCAGCGCCAGCCAGGCGATGAACGCGACGTTGGCCAGGAGGATGAAGATCTTGTCCCAGCGCTTCTGGCCGGCGCTCCCGATGCCCGTGATGCGCTCGGCGAGGAGCGCCGGGTCGTGGCGCATGAGCCAGGCGCTGATGGCGACGGTGAACGCGGAGAAGAGCGCCAGGAAGAGCCACGCTTCGGGCCACGCCAGCGTCCCCGCGGAGCCGAACAGCACCATGCCGAACACCGCCAGCATCCCCACGATGCTGACGGCGAACCGGAGAACCGGGACCTCCGTCTTCCGCTCCACGCGATCTCTCCCGGATGTGGGTTCCGCGCGTAACACCTGGAAACTTCGCGGCCTGGCGCCCTCACCGGCGGCTGAAGCCGCAGCAACGACTACGGGAAGCCTCGCAAACTGCGCGAGGCTGATCCGCTCACTCCGCGGCATCGGCGCTCACGATCGATCTCCTTTCACCCCCACTCAGGATGACGTCGGTCGATGCGGCGAGGATGCACGAGCCGGAACTCCCGGATTCGGTGTTACGCCTCGGCGATGCGCACCCCTTCCAGCGTCCGCTCGCCCATCATGTACAGCGCGTCGAGCAGCTTCTGGCGGAAGGTGCCGGGGCCGGGCGCCTCGCGCGCGGCGATCTCGCCCGCCAGGCCGATGACGGCAAGGGCGGCGGCGGTGGCGAACACCGCGTCGTCGTGCACGGCCAGGAAGGCGCCCACCAGCGCCGTGGCCGAGCAGCCGAGCGCGGTCACGCGCGTCATCATGGGGTGCCCGTTGGCGATGGAGAGCGTGCGCTCGCCGTCGGTCACGTAGTCCACCGCGCCGGTAACGGCCACCACGCACCCCAGCCGCCGCGCGAGCGACCGCGCCGCCTCCACCGCGTCGTCCGAGGCGTGCGTGCTGTCCACGCCGCGCGTCCCCTCCACGCCGCCGGCGACCGCCAGGATCTCGGACGCGTTCCCGCGGATCACCGTCGGCCGCATCTCCGCCAGCTCGCGCGCGGTGTCGGTGCGGTAGCGCGTCGCCCCGGCGCCGACCGGATCGAGCACCCACGGCTTGCCGAGCGCGGCGGCGCGCCCCGCCGCCTTCCGCATCGCCTCCACCCACTGCGGCGAGAGGGTGCCGATGTTCACCACCAGCGCGCTGGAGATGCCCACGAACTCCTCCACCTCCTCCAGCGCGTGCACCATGGCGGGCGCGGCGCCGATGGCCAGGAGGGCGTTGGCGCTGACGTCCATCGCCACGTAGTTCGTGATGTTGTGCACCAGGGGCGAGCGCTCGCGCAGCTCCCGCAGCGCGCCCCACACTTCGGCCGGGTAGTCCATCTCACGTTCGGTTGAGGGTGATTCGATCCCGACGAAAGGACCGCGGAAACGGATCGAACGCAAGGGGATGGAGATGCCGTCGCGGCGGCCAGGCGACACTCCCGTGCGTGAGCCTCCACCCGCGCGCGCCCTCCCCCTCGCGCCCTCACAAACGAGCTTCCAGCGCGTGACCCCTCCGACCGCGCGCGTCCTCCGCCTCGCGCCCTCCCCCCGCGCCGGAGGGCGCGACCCCCTCCCGTTCCGGGAGGAGGTGGCAAGGCAGCATCAGCGCCAAACCCAGGCATGGCCGCACAAGAACATCGCAACTGCAGTGATGCCGGAAAGCTACCTCTCCCGGTACGGGAGAGGTGGACGGCCTGAGCCGGCCGGAGAGGGCGCGAGGCGGAGGACGCGCTCAGCAGCCCGGCACTCAGCACTCAGCACTCAGCACTCGCACTCCCGCACTCTCGCACTTTCGCACATCCGCACCCGCCGTTATCGTCCCGCCCCATGCCCGATGCAAGCATCCCCGCCGCGCCGATCGACGTGCGCGCGCTCCGCGAGCGCGAGTTTCCGCACCTGGACGGCCATCCCCCGTACCTGAACGCCGCCTCGGTCGCGCCGCTGCCGGAGCGCGCGCGAGCCGCCATCGACGCGCACAACGCCCGGCGCTCGGCCGTGCACCAGCTGCGCAGCGACGACTTCGAGCCCACGCTGCAGCGCGCCCGCGCCGCCGCCGCCCGGCTGGTGAACGCATCGCCCGACGAGATCGCGCTTCTTCCCAACACCAGCTACGGCATCAACCTGGCCGCGCAGTGCCTTCCGCTCGAGGAGGGGCGCCGCATCGTGGTCAGCAACCTGGAGTTCCCGGCCAACGTGTACCCGTGGGTGCAGGTGGCCAAGGAGGGCCGCGCCCGCGTGGACGTGGTCCCCACCGACGCGCTCGGTCGCCCGGACGAGGACCGCCTGCTCGCCGAGATCGCGCGCGGCGACGTGGGGATCTTCGGGCTCTCGGCCGTGCAGTTCGCCACGGGGTGGAACGCGGACCTGGAGAAGTTCGGCCGCGCCTGCCGCGAGCACGGCACCTGGTTCGTGGTCGATGCCATCCAGGCGCTCGGCTGCATCCCCGTGGACGTGCGCGCGGCGGAGATCGACGTGCTGGCGACCGCCGGGCACAAGTGGCTGTGCGGCCCTTTCGGCACCGGCTTCGCGTACGTGCGCGGCGAGCTGGTGGAGCGGATGGAGCCGCGCGTGGTGGGGTGGACGGCGCTGGAGTCCAGCGCGGACCTCACCGCGTGCGTGCGCTACCGCTGGGAGCTGGTGGAGCACGCGCGGCGCTTCGAGGTCGGCACGCAGGCGTGGCAGGACGTAGCCGGCTTCACCGGGTCGGTGAACCTGCTGCTGGAGACGGGGATCGAGCGCATTCGGGACCACGTCTTCGCGCTGATCGATCCGCTGGCGGCGTGGCTGGAAGCGCAGGAGGACGCGACGATCGTCAGCCCGATGGAGGCGGCGCGGCGCTCCGGCGTCTTCTGCTTCCGGCTGGGCGACACGGAGCGGGCGTACGCGGCGCTGCACCGGGCGCGCGCCGTCTGCTCGCTGCGCGAGGGGGCGATCCGCATCGCCCCGCACCTGTACAACACGGCCGGCGACATCGGCAGGGTGATGGAGATCCTGGAGCGGCGCGACGGATGGTGAGGGCGATCGAAGAGGAGCGCGCGGCCCGCGTGGCCGCGCTGGTCGAGGAGGTGCGCGCCGAGTTCGCGCCGGACCCGCGCCTGGGCGTGTTCGAGGTCACGGTGGAGGTGCGCGGCGACGCCGTCGCCCTGGTCGGCGCCACCTCCGAGCACGAGGCGGCGCAAGCGCTCTCCGCGCGGCTGGCCGACCTGCGCGGATGGAGCGCGGTGCAGGACGAGGTGCAGCGCCTCCCCGAGGCCGACCCCGACGAGATGGTGCACGCGCTCGTCACCTCGTCCGTCGCGCCGATGCTGCTGGAGTCGCGGGTGACCACCACGCAGGTGAGCCAGGTGGTGCTCGGCAGCCGCCTGATCGTCCTCCGCCGGCGCGGGCGCTGGCTGCAGTGCCGCTCGCCGGACGGCTACATCGGCTGGGTGCACGCCGGCTACATCGCGCTCCGCGACGAGGCGGCGGCGCGTGCCTGGGAGACAGGGGGAGATGGAGAGCCCGCCATCTCGCTGGGCGGCGAGGTGCTGGACCCGGCCGAGAACGGCGAGGTGATGATGCGCCTTCCCTGGGGCGCGCGGGTGATGCGCGAGGGCGCCGAGGTCGTGCGCCTTCCCGACGGGCGCTCGGGGCGCTTCACCGGCGAGCTGGTGGCCGCCGCCGTCCGCCCGCTCGCCTTCCCCGCCGACGGCGCGGCGGTGTGCGCCACCGCGTCGCGGTGGACGGGAACGCCGTACCTGTGGGGCGGCGTCACCTTCGGCGGGGTGGACTGCAGCGGCTTCGTGCAGACCGTGTGGAAACTGCACGGCCGCCTCATCCCCCGCGACAGCGACCAGCAGTCGCGCTTCGGCGAAGAGGTGGACCCCGGCGCGGAGTTCGAGAACCTGCAGCCGGGCGACCTCTGCTTCTTCGCCGAGGAGCCCGGCCGCGTGACGCACGTGGTGATGAGCACGGGAGGGTCGCGGATCATCCACGCCTCGCTCGGCAACGGCGGCGTGGCCCGCAACGACCTGCTCGGACGCCGCAGCTACGAGCGCGAGCTGCGGCGGCTGTTCCACAACGCGCGGCGGGTCGCCTAGAAGTGCGTGAGTGCGGAAGTGCGAAGAAGATGACTCCTGCCGGGCAGCTTTGACGATCGGGGCGTTGTAACGTCCCGCGGCGGCCGCGTGTCTCAAGACGTGCGGCCGGCGTCCTGCCCGGCACCATCGCCCCCGCGGCCTGAAGTCTCCCGGCCGCCCGAATCCATCCACAAGAACGCCGGCGATCCACGCTCCGCCCCGGCGGCGGGCGCGAGTGGGATTCGCGCGTTTCTGCCACAGCACCCGCGCGCCAATACCGGCGTGAGGAGGGTGCCGGAGAGCACCGCCCAACGTTCCGGCGCGGCTGCCTGTATTCTTCCCCGACAAGAATTGGCGTTTTGTTGCGGTCCCGGCGTGGCGGCGCCCCGGGGCCGGCGAGGTCTGGACCGCCGAGGGGCTCCCGGATCGCGGCGGCGGGCGAGGTCCGCGCGGGTGCGGACGAACCGGGAGCCGAAACGAGGACTGGAGACCCACATGAGCACACCCGTACTGCTGGACACGCCCGACCTGCAAGAGATGGAGGGACCGCTCGCCGCGGCGCTGTACGACCTGGGAGGCGCCGTGGTGAACGCGCTGCACCCCGACTTCGGCGCGGTGCGCGACGGCGCCGGGCAGGTGACGAACGGCACCGAGGTGCTGCAGGCGGCCATCGACTTCGCGGCCGCCGCGGGCGGGGGAAAGGTGGTGGTGCCCCCGTCGGTGTACCTGCTGGACGACTGGGTGTACGTGGCCAGCCAGGTGACCGTGGAGGGGATCCCCGGCAACCACCTGAAGGTGAACGGCTGCGCCTTCCGCAACGCCTCGTTCGAAACGGCCACCGACCCCGGCACCGACTGCGACATCGGCCTGGTGGGGCTGGCCATCGAGGACACGAGCCTGGACCCGGGGGCCGAGCCCCCCGACGCCCCCGGGCTCATCAGCCTGAAGCTCGTGGACCGCATGCGGGTGGAGCGCTGCCGCATCTGGCAGACCGGCACCAACCTCTACCTTTACGGCATCAAGATCTACAACACCGTCCGCGACAGCCACATCCTGCACAACCACCACGTCCTCTGCGGCGACTTCGTGTACATGCTGGGAGGCGAGAGCGACAACGTGGACATCCGCGGGAACACGGTGCGCGGCCGCCGCGACCTGAACGTCATTCCCAACGGCATCAGCCTGTGGTTCGGCGCCCGGCGCATCCGCGTGGTGGAGAACGACGTGCGCGAGATCGGCGACGAGGGGATCAGCGTGCAGGAGTGCAGCAACGTGCTGATCCAGGGGAACGTGGTGGGCGAGTGCGACTCGGCGTGCATCGACGTGCGCGGCGCCAACACCGGGGTAGACGTGCTGGGGAACAACTGCTTCGCCAGCAACGAGGGGCAGGGGATCATCCGCGTTTCCAGGCTCAGCACCGGCGGCGTGCCGGTGGGCGTGAACGTGGTGGGGAACGTGGTCGACGCCACCCCCGTGTCGCAGGCCGGCCCCGCGATCAAGGTGGACGGGGCCGAGGACGTGACGATCGAGGCCAACACGGTGTTCAGCACCTCGGACAGCGGCAGCGGGATCTCCGTGATGGGCGGCGCGCGCAACGTGTCGGTGTCGCACAACACGGTGCGCGCGGTGACCATCGGCATCGAGTTCCAGGGGTGCACCGCGTGCTCGTGCATCGACAACTACGTGTCGGGGTGCCAGCAGTCGGGGATCCGCACCAACAGCACCGCGCCGTCGCGCCTGCTGATCGCCGGCAACGTGAGCTCGTGCAACGGCCGCGGGGCCGCCTTCCGTGCCGGCATCGAGGTGCCGCTGGGCGACCGCGTGCGGCTGGTGGGGAACCAGTGCTTCGACGACACGGTTCCGCCCACGCAGGCGTTCTCCATCATCGTGGGGGCGGCCGTGACCAACGCGTGGATCCTGGACAACGACGTGTCGCAGGGCGGGCTGCAGCTGGCCCCCACCGCGGGCGCCGTGCTGGTGCGCGACAACCGGGGCTACAACACCAAGGCGTCGGACAGCGTGGCCGTGGCCGCCGGCACCACCACCAAGGTCGTCTCGCACGGGATGAACCGCGACGTCGACTCCATCCGCTTCATCTACGTGGTGCCGCGCAGCTCGCTCTTCGGCGCGGGGAGCTACTGGATCACGGACCCCACCCCGGGCGACGGCAAGTTCACCATCAACCTCGAGAACGCGCCCACGGCCGACGTGAGCTTCGTCTGGGGCATCTCTTCCGAGCGGAAGACGACCTGGTAGACGGAAGTGCGGGGAGTGCGTGAGTGCGTGAGTGCGTAAGTACGCAGTGATGGAGGATCGAGAACCGTCTCACGCCGAGGAAACGGAGAACTGCCGTCCCTCCTCCGTTACCTCCGCTCCCTCCGTGTGAGACCCTGCCGTTCGTCCGGTCGGCGAATGCATGGCCGAGTGGGTGAACGGGAATGCAAAACGGAAGAAGGGAGACGGCGCTGCCGTCTCCTTTCCTCCGTTTAGCTGTTACGCACTCACGCACTTCCGCACTTCCGCACTTCTATTCCAGTCCCCACCGAGCGCGGTAGCCGCGGGCGTCGATGTGGATGAACGGGCCGTGCGCACCGTTGCCGTTGTACACGCCCGCGCCGCCGGTCAGCTCCGGGTAGCGGCGCTCCACCCGCTCCACGGCGCGCAGCATCACCAGGATGTCGCGGGTGTCGCGGCGGCCGTCGCCGTTCAGGTCGTCGATCCACCCGTCGCCGTCGTTGTCCACCCACACGTCGCTGGCGTCGCCGTAGGTGTGGCGCGAGAACAGCGCGCGGCCGCCCTCGCCCACGCCCTCCAGGTTGTACGCCGGGGTGCGGAAGCCGCTCATCACCGCCATGCTCTCGGTGCGCACGCCCATGGCGTTCAGCTCCTGCATCACCAGCTCCAGCTTGTCGATCAGCCGCAGGTCAAGCGCCAGGTACTTGGGCCACACGGCGAACTGGTTCTTGGTGAGGAAGTTCCGCAGCCGGAAGTGCGTGCTGACCGGCATGTCCTGGTTGAACGGCGTCACCTCGATGAACCCCGGCGGCGGCGCGTACGCTCCGTCGCGGGTGCCGTTGCTCTCGGCCACGTAGCGCCCGATGCGGTAGCCGTTCAGGATGCCGTCGCGCTTCTCGCTGAAGGGCACGCGCGTCACCAGCGTCAGCTCGTCCACGCGCTGGGTGAGGCCGGGGCCGGTGAGCTGCAGCTTCCACTGCCCCTGCTCGGCCGGCGCGGTGAAGCCCGCGGCCACCCACCCGGCGCCCTGCAGCGAGCGCGGCTGCGTTCCGTTCACCGGCACCCACTCGTAGCGCAGGTCCGCCGGCGGCGCGCCGTTCCACTCGATGGGCAGGTCCACGCGGCGGTACGGATCGGTGAACATCACCCGCAGCTGGCCGCTGCGCCCGAACGCCAGGTCCGCGAGCCGGAAGGCGCTCTCGCCCTTCAGCCGGTACAGCCGGTGCGGGCTGGCGGGAGCCCGCGAGCTCCAGGTGACCGGGGGAAGCGAGTGCATGGGCAGGGCGAAACCCAGGGCGGTTCCGGCCAGGACGCACGCGGCGAGCGGTCCGGCGAAGGCGCGTCGGCGACGGGGCATGGCAACTCCTTGCTGCTGATCCTGCGGGGTTCTCGAAGTCTTGCGTCCCGGGCCGAGGGGCCCGGAGCCACTGCGAACGGGCGGACGCCGGTGGGGGAGGTCGGCGTCCGGCAAAGGTCACCCGCGGGCCGTCGCGGCCGGTCGCGCTCGTGTGTGGGGACGCACGTGCGCAATGGGACGCGTGCGCGCTCCGCCGGGGCGGTGGCGCGCGGGCTTGCGTGGCATGTCAACGGGAAGGAGCGGACCGGGATGGCGGAACCTTCCGGGCGCTCCGTAGAATGTCGACAGGTCGTTGCGGGTTCGGGCTCAACCTATGCCCATGCTTCCCGCCTGTCAATTGGAATCACGTTAGGACTCGTCCACGGAAGGTGCCCCGGTGACCGATCTTGCGGCGGGGGAACGCCCCCGCGTCTGCTTCGTCATCCTCGACGGATGGGGGCTGCGCGAGCCCGCGTGGGACAACGCCGTGGCCCAGGCAAACGCGCCCACCTGGCGGCATCTGTGGGAAGAGGGGGATTATCCGCGGGCGCGATTGACCACGCACGGGCCCGCGGTGGGGCTTCCCGCGGGGCAGATGGGGAACAGCGAGGTCGGCCACCTGAACCTGGGCGCCGGCCGCGTGGTGATGCAGAGCCTGCAGCGCATCTCGCGCGCCATCGAGACCGGCGAGTTCCGCCGCAACGACGCCTTCCTGCGCCTGATCCGCAGCGTGAAGGAGCGCGGGGCCACGCTGCACCTGATGGGGCTGGTGGGCCCCGGCGGCGTGCACGCGGTGGACGAGCACCTGCTGGCCCTCTGCGAGCTGGCGCAGCAGGAGGCCGCGCCCGCCATCCGCATCCACCTCTTCCTGGACGGGCGCGACACCCCGCCCTCCAGCGCGCGCGAGTTCCTCACCGAGCTCTCCGGCCGCGCGGGGATCGGGGAGAAGTGCCGCATCGCCACGCTGATGGGGCGCTACTGGGCGATGGACCGCGACCACCGCTGGGACCGCACCCAGCAAGCCTACCGCGCGATGGTGTACGGCGAGGGGATCGCCATCACCGACCCCGTGCAGGCCGTGGCCGCCGCGTACCAGGCGGGCGAGACCGACGAGTTCGTGAAGCCGCGCGTGGTCGTCGACGCCGACGGCAGGCCCATCGGCCCGGTGCGGAGCGGCGACGGCGTCATCTTCTTCAACTTCCGCGCGGACCGGGCGCGGCAGATGACGCGCGCGCTGGCCGACCGGGCGTTCGACGGTTTCGACCGCGGGGCGGAGCGGCCCGAGGTGGAGGTCGTCACCATGACGCAGTACGACGAGGCGTTTCCCCTCTCCGCCGCCTTCCCGCCGCAGCCGATGGACGACATCCTGGCCGAGGTGCTGGCGGCGCACGGGCTGAAGAGCTTCCGCACCGCCGAGACGGAGAAGTACCCGCACGTCACCTTCTTCTTCAACGGCGGGGTCGAGGAAGCGCCGGAGGGGGAATCGCGCCGCCTGGTCTCCTCGCCGAAGGTGGCCACGTACGACCTGCAGCCGGAGATGAGCGCCGCCGACGTCACCGCGGGCCTCGTCGAGGCGATCCGGTCGATGGAGTACGACGTGCTGGTCTGCAACTACGCCAACCCCGACATGGTGGGCCACACCGGCTCGCTCGAGGCGGCGAAGAAGGCGGTCGAGGCGGTGGATGCCGGGCTGGCGCAGGTCGTGGCCGCCTGCCGCGAGACGGGGACCACGCTCATCGTCTCCGCCGACCACGGCAACTGCGAGCAGATGTGGGACCCGGAGACCAACGGCCCCCACACCGCGCACACGCTGAACCCCGTGGGCATCATCCTCCTGGAGCCGGAAGATCGCAGGACGGCGACGGGATTGGCGGACGGCGCCCTCTGCGACGTCGCCCCGACCATGCTGGGCCTGATCGGCGTCCCCCAGCCCGAGGCGATGACCGGGCGCGACCTGCGCGTGCTGGCCCCCGCGACCAGCGCGGAATCGCGGCGGCGCGCGGCCGCGGTGGGCGGGTGAGGCGAGCGCTTCCGGCGCTGCTGGCGCTCTGCGCGCTGCTGGCGGGGTGCCACGACCCGTTCGGGCTGTCGCGGCGCACCATCGTGGGAGACTACCAGCTGGAGAAGGAAGAGGACCTCTACTACCTGCAGGCCGCGGGCAGGGACGAGCCCGACGCCTACACCGGGCGGGCGGTGGACCGGATCGGGTGGGGCGAGCGCTACATCGTGGCCCACCGCACCCCCGCGTACGGCGGGCACGGCGACGAGTGGGTGATCGTGGACACCAAAGAGGGGATCCACGCCGGCCCGTTCTCCGCCTACATGCTGACGATGCACCCCGAGGCCAACGGGATCGCGGCGCTCCCGGCGGAGCAGAGGTGGAACGAGCTTCCTGTGCGCCCCGCCAGCAAGGTCCGCCTGGCCCTGGTCGCCGTGCTTGTGCTCGGCTCCGCCGCGGCCGCGTGGCAGGCCGCCAGGATGCGCCGCGAGCGGCGGCGGGCGGAGGCGCTCCGGCGGCTCGCGTCGGGCGAGCTGCGGCCGCGCCGGTAGACCCTCGGGACCATCGCCCCGGCGACTTGTCGTCCCTCTGCTCGAATTCGACCTCGGACGGCGGCCGAGCGGCGGCCGATCCCGATCCACATCCCGATCTCCATCTTCCATCGCCTCCCCTGTCCCGCGCCGTTCTTGCCGCATCAGGGAACAAAGCGTAGCTTCCGCCCGCTATAACGGTCCCGCGACGAATCCCGTCCCGGGACCGTTGGCCTTGCGGCGGGGGCCGTTCGCTTCCCCGCCGCTCACGCATCTTGCAGCCTTCACACGCATGACTCGACTTTCGCGGACCGCCCTTGCCGCGCTGGCCGTGCTGGCGCTTGCCGCCCGCCCCGCCGCTGCGCAGACCATCCCGTCGCACATCCGCTACATCGACCCGTCGCAGGGGCTGGAGCCTTTCGTGGGCTACGTGTTCACCGACCCCAACCTGACGCTCACCGACAGCACCTCGGTGGACATCGGGCCGCGCTCGGCGCCCATCTTCGGGCTGCGCTACACGCTGCGGGTGAGCGGGCCGCTGTCGCTGCGCGCGTCGGCGGGGTACATCGCCAGCAAGCGCGAGGTCTTCTTCGCCGAGAACGCCAGCGCCGACAGCACGCAGATCCGCCCCATCGACACGGGGCGGCGGGTGAGCACGGGGATCCTGCTGGTGGAGACCGGCTTCCTGTTCCACCTGACGGGGCCGCGCGCGGTGCACAACCTGGCGCCGTTCATCGGCGTGAACGCGGGGTACGCGCGCGCCATCAGCGGCAAGGACCCGCAGGAAAGCGACATCCCCGCGCAGGAGCGCTATGAGTTCGGCCCATCGTTTGCTCTCGGAGTGAGCGGGGGAACGGACCTGTTCCTCACGCGCCGCGTGGCGCTGCGCCTGGAGCTCGACGGCCGGCTCTGGCACGAGTCGGCGCCCGCGGGGTTCCGCTCCGTCTCGCAGAGCAAGATCGACGAGTGGAACAACGCCTCCTCGGCGCAGATCGGGGCGGTGGTGCACTTCTGAACCCCGACAGGGACGGAGCTCGATGCTGGGCGACTTCGGAACGTACGACTTCTCCACCATGACCGACGACGAGATCTACGACCTCGTCGTGCAGCACCTGGGCGAGTACCCCGAGCTGGACATGGGGTGGATCGACGTGACGGTGCGCAACGGCCACGTGACGCTTTCCGGCCGCGTGTCGAGCGACGGCGAGGCGCAGGTGGCCGAAAAGGGCGTGGTGGACGTGCTGGGGCTGGACGAGCAGAGCTTCACCAACGACCTGGTGGTCGACGAGCTGCACCGCGGCGAGATGCCCGAGGCGGCCGACGACGCGGTGGCGCAGGACCTGGACACCGACGACCAGCTGGGCTCCCCGGCGTGGGACCAGTCCGACACCGCGCAGCACCTGGTGGAGGACCTGGACGCGCAGGCCTACGGCACCCACGACGCGAGCCAGGCCATCGAGGAGGGCGCCACCTACGAGCCGCCCGACCACCCGGTGGCGGACGGATACGGGAATCGGGAAGCGCACTGAGGGGACGTACGAAAGTACGGGGAGTACGAGAGTACGGAACCGAAGTGCGTGAGTGCGTGAGTGCGGAAGTGCGTGATATGAGTGCGTTCTGCTTCCGCGTGAGAACGGGCCCCGGCGAGTTGCGCCGGGGCCCGTCTCGTTCGGGGTGATGGAGATCCGTCCGCGGGCTCGCGCCCTGTCCCCTGTCCCCTCAGCTCATCCCGCCAGCGTCGTCGGGGCTGGTGCGGTCGCCGCCGGATTGGGTGACCACGTCGCCGTGGGGCTCCTCGTTGGGCTCGTCGGCGCGGACGGTGAGGTTGTTGACCACGCCGCGGACGCCGTCGGCCTCCCACGCGTCGTCCCAGGCGTAGCGCGCCTTCAGGAAGTCGTCCACCTCGCCGGTCAGCGTGACCACGCCGTCCTCCACCTGCACCTCGATGCGGCCGGGCTCCAGCCACGCGTCGGCGTGCATGCGGTCGTACACGGCCTCGCGGATTTCGTCGTCGCTCAGGTCGTCGTCGCCGTACTCGTGCTGGTGCGCCTCCCAGTCGCGCGGGTGCCGCTCCTGCCGGTACTCGGGGTGGCGGCGATACGCCTCCTCGGGCATGAACGGCTCGCGCGCGAACCCCGCGTCGTATCCCCGCCCCTGCGACGGACGCCCGCCGCCGTAGTACTCGCCACGCACCGGGCCGCCGGGATAGCCCCCGTACTCCTCGTATGCGCCGCCGTACTCGCCGCGTCCGCCGCCCCACGCCTCGCCCGCGCCGCGGTCCATCCCCGCGCGGTACGTCCATCCGCCCGGCGTTCCGCCGCCGCTCATCCCGCCGCTATACGAGCGGTTTCCGCTGCCAGCCCCGAAGCCGCCGGAGCGGTTTCCGCTTCCCATCCCGAAACCGCCCGAGCGGCCGCCGCTGCCGAGCCCGGTCCCAGCCGAACGGTTGCCGCTGCCGAAGCCGTGACCGCTCGCGCGGTAGCCGCCCTCGCCGCCGCCCCAGCCGCGGCCGGACGGCGCGCCGCCGCTGCCGTAGGTTCCGCCGCCGAAGTTGCCGCCGCCGTGCATCGGGCGCCCCTGGCCGCTTCCGGCGCCGTACTCGCGGCCCCAGTCGCCGCCGCCGTATGCGCCGTAGCCGGGGCGGCCGCCCTGCGGCATCCCGCCGGGGCCGCGGAAGCCGCGATCGTAGGGTCCGCCCTGGCGCCCGCGCCACCCGCCCCGCGGCCCGCCGAAACCGTCGTCGTAGCCCGCCATCGCTCGTCTCCTTGCTCCTGATTGCGCCGTTCGCACTCGCCCACCCCGGCGCGCAAGAGGCGTTCCCGGTCCGTTCCGATGCGCGGAAGGGGAAGGGCGAATAAATTCGCTGCAACAAAAGCACGAAGTCGCTTCGCGACTGCCGCCCGGTCATTCGCGCGGGCGGCTGCCTGAATCGCGACCAGCCGCGGCTGCATCGGCGTTCGAACAACCGCGCGAATGCAATCCAGCAGTCCGCGAAGGCGGACTTCGGGCCGTTGTTGCCGCGAATTCATTCGCCGGGGGAAGCCGGGCTGCGCACAAACGCACCCCTCGCACTGGAGCCATTCTGCCGCCCTCTGCCGATCCCGTCTTCCAACCCCTCGGCGCCATCCTGGCCGGGGGGGCGAGCCGGCGCTTCGGCTCGTCCAAGGCGCTGGCGGAGGTGGGCGGGCGACGGATCGTGGAGCGGGTGCGGGACGCGCTGGCGGAGGCGGTGCGCGACGTGGTGCTGGTCGCGAACGAACCGGCGCTCTTCGCGGACCTCCATCTCCCCACGCGCGGCGACCGGACGCCGGGGCTCGGCGCGATCGGCGGCATCGAAACGGCGCTGCGCTGGGCGATGGAGATGGGGCGGCCGGGCGCGCTCTGCGTCGCGTGCGACATGCCGTTCGTCTCCCCCGCCCTGCTGCGCGAGATCGCCACGCGCGCCGGGTCTGGCGATGCGGACGCGGTGGTGCCGGAGAGCGGCGGGCGGCGCGGATTCGAGCCGCTGTGCGCGTGGTACTCCGCCGCCTGCCTCCCCGCCGTCGAGCGGGCGCTGGCGTCCGGCGACCGGTCGCTGGCGGCGCTGGTGGACGCGGTGCGCGCGGAGCGCATCCCCCTGGCCGACGTGCGGCGGTTCGGCGAGCCGGACGTCATCTTCCTGAACGTGAACACGCCCGACGACCACCGTCGCGCCCTCCGGATCGCCGAGAATGCCTGAGATCCCGCCCGCCGTCTGCATCGTGGGGAAGAAGAACAGCGGGAAGACCACGCTGGCGGTGGCGCTCGCGGCCGAGCTGCGGCGGCGCGGGCGGCGCATCGCCACCATCAAGCACGGCCATCACGCCTTCGAGACCGATCAGCCCGGCCGCGACAGCTGGCGCCACTTCAACGAGGGCCAGGCGGAGGCCACGATCATGGCCGGCACCGGCAAGATCGCGCTGGTGATGCGCACCGGCGACGAGCCGGATCCGGAACGGCTGATCTCCGAGTTCTACGCGGGCCGCGGCTACGACCTGGTGCTGATCGAGGGATGGAAGCACGGCGCGCTGCCGAAGATCGAGATCTTCCGCCGCGCCGTGCACGACCGTCCCGTCCAGGACGCGGGAGATGCGCACGCCGCCGCGCGCTTCGTCGCCATCGTGACCGACGACGCGGAACTGCGCGCCGGCTGCCCCGTGATCGCGCTCGGCGCGGACGGTGCGCACGTCGCCCGCGTCGCCGACCTCATCGAGGCGCGGTTCCTCGGCGGAGGCCGCGATGCCGGCTGACCGCGCGGACTGGCTCTCCCCCGCCGACGCGCTGCGGCGGATCGTCGATGGCGTGCGGCCAATCGGCATCGAGGCGCGCCCGCTGCTGGACGCGCTGGGCCACATCCTCGCGGAGGAGGTCGCATCTCCCGTCGAATTGCCGCCGTGGGACAACTCCGCGATGGACGGGTTCGCGGTGCGCGCAGCCGACGTCCGCGGCGCCACGCGCGATCGCCCCGCCGTCCTCCGCGTGGTCGACGACATCGCCGCGGGCGGCTTTCCGGCGCGCGCGCTCGCGGATGGCGAGGCGGCGCGGATCATGACCGGAGCGCCCGTCCCCGCCGGCGCGGACGGCGTGGTGCGCGTGGAGCACACGGACGGGGGGGTGGGGATCGGGTCGGCGGACGCGCGCGTCGCCATCTTCTCCGACGCGGACGCGGGAAAGAACGTGCGCCCGCGCGGCGAGGACGTCCGCGCCGGGCAGACGGTGCTCGCGGCGGGGACGACCCTGCGCGCGCCGCACCTGGCCGTGGCCGCGGCGGTGGGGCGGGCGCGGCTGCGGGTGCATCGCCGCCCCGTCGTCGCCGTCGTCACCTCGGGCGACGAGCTGGTGGACCTGGACCGCTTCGACGAGGTGCGCGCCGGGCGCAAGATCGTCTCCAGCAACAGCTACGCGCTGGCCGCGCAGCTCGCGGAGAGCGGGATCGAGGCGCGCGTCCCCGGCATCGCGCGCGACACGCACGACAGCCTGCGCGAGATGGTGGAGGCCGCGCGCGGGTGCGACGCGCTGGTCACCAGCGCGGGGATCAGCGTGGGCGAGCACGACCACGTCCGCGCGGTGATGCGCGAGATGGACACGCGCGTGGAGTTCTGGCGCGTGCGCATCAAGCCGGGCTCGGCGCTGGCGTTCGGGCACGTGGGCGCGCTGGGCGGCATCCCGTGGTTCGGCCTCCCCGGCAACCCCGTGTCGACGATGGTGACGTTCGAGCTGTTCGTGCGCCCCGCGCTGCTGCGGATGTGCGGCCGCACCCGCATCTACCAACGGGTCGTCCGCGCCGTCGCCCGCGACCCCATCAGCGCGCGCGGCGAGCTCCTCCAGATCCCCCGATTGAAGATCGAGATGGAGGATGGCACCGCGTACGTGCGGCTGACGGGCGCGCAGGGCTCCGGCATCGGCACCTCGATGGCCACCGCGGACGCGCTGGGGATCATCCCCGCCGGCTCCGAGCTGCGGCCGGGGGATGCGGTGCGCGCGGTGGTTCTGGGCGGCGAGCCGCTGGCGGAGGTGGCGTACTTCGGGGAGTGACCATCCCCGGCGGACTCGAATTCGCATGGAGATCATCGCGGGGCGGCACGGCGGGGGCGCTGCGCGCCGGGAGCCCTCATAGCGAGGAGAGGCGACGGCTCGGGAAGGATGGATCCTGCCCGCCCGGCTGGCCCCCTCCCCCGGCCCCTCCGCCCGCTCCGCGGGGGAGGGGAGAACTCAGCGCGGGGAATTCTCCGGCGGCGAGACCTCGCCACGAGGGTGAGGAGGGAGTTCGCGAAGGCGGACTTTGTGCTGTTGTTGCCGCGAATTCATTCGCCGGGGCCAAAGCTGAGGCCAAGCTGGCCAGGCTGAGACCGGGCCGGCCAGCCCGGGCACGAGCCGGCCCCGCTCATCTCCAGAACCGCGACATGATGCCCACCGCGATGCATGCCGCCTGACGAACGCCGCAACCGCCGCAAGGGCTCGGAGCGCCAGCGCCGGCTGGGGGTGGTGCGCGCGCCCAGCCCGCGCCGCGTGACCCGGCCGCCGCCCATGCACCGGCTGCGGACCTCGCTCGAGGACCCGGTGCGGCAGTTCCAGGCGTCGCTCCTGCTGCTGCTGGCGGTGATGGTGTCGGGCACGCTGGGCTACCACTGGATCGAGCGGCTGGGGTGGCTGGACTCGGCGTACATGACGGTGATCACCGTGGCCACCGTGGGCTTCGGCGAGGTGCGGCCGCTGACGCCCGCCGGCCGCGTGTTCACGATGGGGCTGATCCTGGTCGGCGTGGGCACCGGCGCGTGGGCCGCCACGCGCGCGGTGGAGGTGATGCTGGGGCAGACGCTGTGGCTCTCGGTGCAGAGGAGGCGGATGAGACAGTCGCTCGCGGGGCTGCGCGACCATTACGTGATCTGCGGGCACGGCCGGCTGGGCACGCGCATCGAGCGCGACCTGCGCGCCCGCGGCGAGCCGTTCGTGGTGATCGACTGGGAAGAGGCGATCGAGGAGACCTTCCTGGCCGAGAACATCCCCCACGTGATCGGCGACGCCACGCAGGACGAGGTGCTGCGCACCGCCGGCGTGGAGCGCGCCCGCGGCCTGGTGTCGGCGCTGGACAGCGACGCCAGCAACGTCCTCGCGGTCCTCAGCGCGCGGGGGCTGAACCCCGAGCTGCTGATCGTGGCTCGCGCCAACAGCGAGTCCAGCGAGCCCAAGCTGCGCCGCGCCGGCGCCGACCGCGTGGTCACGCCCGACGCCATCGGCGGGCACCGGCTGGCTTTGGCGCTGCTGCGGCCCGCGGTGCACGACCTGTTCAACGAGATCTTCTCGTTCGGCGTGCAGATCGCCATCGACGTGGGGCAGATCACCATCGAGCCCCAATCGCCCTTCGCGGGGCAGACGGTGGCCGGGTGCGACCTGCGCCGCGTGCGCAACGTGAGCATCCTGGCGGTGCGCGAGCCCGGCGGCGGCTTCGTGCTGAACCCCGACGCCGAGCGCGTGGTGGCCCCCGGCGAGACGCTGATCGTGATTGGCCCCGCCGAGGCGGTGTACGAGCTGGAGGCGATGTACAGCGGGGACTGAGGAAGTGCGGGAGTGCGGAAGTGCGGAAGTGCGAAACTACCGGGGGGCGAATCGAGTAGGGTGGTGCGACGGCCGGCCGGAGGGCGGCGGGCGGACCCACACGATGAAAGGCGAGCGATGAGCGCGGCTGCGACGAAAACGGAGGCGGAGGCCCGGGCACGGACGATCGTGGACCGCTGGGCCAAGACGGCGCTGTTCACCGGCTGGATCCCCGGCGCCAGCATCGCGCTGGGCGCCGCCGACGTGGTGATGATCCGCCAGGTGGGCGAGGCGTTCGGCATCCCCGCGTTCGACGAGGACGCGCTGAAGACGCACCTGGGCGGCGTGCTGGGCTCCATCACCGGCGCCGTGGCGGCCGAGGCCATCGGCGTCATCCCCATCATCGGCTGGGTGGCCAAGAGCGTGACCATGCACTACAAGGCCGAAACCATCGGCAAGGCCGTGATCGACTACTTCCGCGACCGCAGCCCGCTCCCGAGCTGATTGCTAGGATTCAGCGATCATCGAGCAGGCGCAAAACGCACAGAGAGACGTCATCCTGAGGCCGACCACGCTGCAACCAGTGTCCAGACAAGAGGTTGCAGGCCGAAGGATCTATGAGCGAGGTCGCACGTCCGCTGCCGGATTGCACGAGCGATCCGGAATGCGGTATGACGGCAGATGGAGATGGAGATGGAGATGCGAAGAGGGCTCCCGTCGCGGCGGGAGCCCTCTTCGCGTGCGGATGCGGTCAGCGGTGCGAGAGGAACCGGCGCATCCGCTCCTCCACGACCCCCGGATGGGTGAGGAAGATGTAGTGCCGCCCGCCCGCGACCTCGACCACCGTGACGTGCGGCACCTCGCGGCGGAAGCGCTCGCGCTGGCGGGCCAGGATGCGTTCCTCGACGGCGAAGCGCCGCTCCGTGACGGCGCGCTTCTCGTCGTCCAGCTCCGCCATCCACGGATACTTCTCCCCGGCGGTGCGCGGCGCGGCGTAGATGGCGAGCACCGGCGCGCGAATCCGCTTGAATTCGGCACGCCGGGCGCCGCCCCGCAGCTTCTGGTCGGCGGAGTCGACCCGCAGCGTCGCGCCCAGGGTGCCGTCCGGCTCGACGCGGCTGGTGGCGCGCACCTCGGACTCGGGGTAGCCCGGCCCCGCGAAGGCCCGCAGCCACCGCGTCACGTCGGCGGGGACGTTGCGGAAGCCCTCGAACGAGGGGCGCGGGAAGGGACCGTTCAGCCATTCCGGCCCGGCGAACAGTTCCGCGAAGTCCACGCCCGCGTCGAGATACACCAGCCGCTCCACGCGCTCCGGCGCGTGCACCGCCAGCCAGTTCAGCTCGCTGCCGCCGAACGAGTGCGCCGCGAACGACGCCCGCGCGATCCCCAGCGAGTCCAGCACCGCGACGACGTCGGCCGCCAGCGTGGGCGAGTCGTATCCCCCCGCCGGGCAGCACGATGCGCCGAACCCGCGCCGCGTGATGCCGACGACGTGAAAGCCGCGCGTGAACCGCGGCGCGAAGCCGTCGAACACGTGCGCCGTGTTCCCCGAGCCGGCCAGCAACACCAGCGGCGGCCCATCTCCACCCCAGTCCAGCACCTCCAGCCGCACGCCCGGCGCGGTGCGCACCATCCGCGCGGTGTGCGGCGACGGATCGCGCCACGCGGCCGCCCGCGCGGGACGGGACGCGGCGGCCGGGAGAGGGGGAGGACGATGCGGCCCCGCGAGCGCCACGGCGCCGCCGCCGATCGCCATCCCCGCGGCGAGGAGGGCGAGCGCGCGCGTCCTCGTCACGCCGCGCCGGCGTTGGGACCCACCAGGCGCGGCTCGTCGGGCGGCGCTTCGGCCTGGGCGAAGTAGCGGGCGAGCACGGTGGCCAGCCCCGGCGCCAGCGCGGCGACCGAGGCCAGGGCGCGCACGTCGTCCACGCTGTGCGGGCGGGTGTAGAGGACGTCGCTGGCGCGGCGCACCGTCCAGCCGGGGTGCGGGCGCTCCAGCAGCACGATCTCGTCGCCCGCCACCACGTGGCCCTCGTGCAGCACGCGCAGGTACCAGCCGGTGCGCCGCGTCCGCTGCACGCGCGCGGACAGGTCCTTCATCCCCCAGCGCCGCGCGATCTTCCAGCAGGGAATGCGCGGCTGCGACACCTGCACCCGCGCCTCGCCCACCGCCCACACGTCGCCGATGCAGACGCCCGACTCGTCCGCCCCCTCGACCGTGAAGTTCTCGCCGAAGCCGCCGTGCGGCAGGTCGCGGCCCAGCTCCTCGCGCCAGACGGGATAGTGCGCGGCGGCGTAGCACATCACCGCCTTGTCGGGGCCGCCGTGGTGCTCGGGATCGCCCTGCCGGTCGCCGTCCAGGTTGGTCAGGCCGAGCCACACCGGCCCCTCGACGGGCTCCTTGTAGAACGCGGTCGTCCACGGCCGCCCCATCGGCTCGGCCGCGCCGGCGTCACCGTGCTCGCGCGGCAGCGCGACCTGGATGGAGGCGATGCGCATCGTCATGCGGATTCCTCGCTGAGCGCGGGTGCCGCCGCCCCGGCGGGGACGTAGCCGAGGCAGCGGACCACGGGGATGCGCGGGTATTTCGCGAAGCGCGGGTCGACGTCCGAGAGCGTGCAGAGGAAGAAGCGCGAGCCCTTCCGCGTCTCCACGATCTTCACGTTGCGGCAGCTCTCGCAGAGGCCGGCGGGCGGCGCGTACGTGTGGGGCGCGTCCACGGCTCAGCGCGCGGCGGCACGGGCGGAGGCCTGGTCGCGCGCGTCCTTCCACCACGCCTGCAGCGAGTAGCTGAGGAAGAGGAAGACGCCGCCGAAGCCCAGGAACAGCAGCACGCGGAAGAGCGGGTGCAGCGCGGAGAGATCGACCAGGAAGAGCTTGGCGACCACCGCGAAGAGCGTGGCGATCCCCGTCCGCTCCAGCACCGGGCGTCCGCGCCGCAGGCCGACCAGCAGCAGCGCCAGGCCGTACACGCCCCACGCGATGGTCGCCAGCCCCTCGCCGCCGTCGTACGGGCGCAGCTGGCGCCAGATCCATCCCATCAGCGCCACGTGCACGAAGTAGCGATACCCCGTCACCCATCGCCTGCCGCGGAAGAGGAAGGAGGCCACGAAGCCGACGCCGACCACCGAGAGGTCGGCCAGCACGCGCGGCGCGTCCGTATCATCATTCTGCACCAGCCGGAAGAGCATCCACGCCGCGGCCACCAGGAACACGCGGTGCGCCATCCACCGGATCGACGGTCCGCCGCCGCGCCCGGCCAGCCAGTGCAGCGCCAGCGCCTGCAGCGCGAACGCGAAGAGGAGCGCATCGCCGCTGAACGCCGCCACGCACCCGGCCGAGACCAGCATCGACGCGGTGAAGAAGAGCGCGCGGGCGATGCGGTGGTCGGGGCCGTACAATCCCCATCCCGCCAGCGCGTACCCCGCGGCGACCGAGAGCGTCCACCACCCCCACGGCTCCGGCTGGGGATGCCAGATGGCCGCGGCCACGGCCAGCGCGGCGGCGGGGGGGATCAGCGCGAGCGCGTACCAGTGCGCGGTTTCCAGGTGCTTCCAGTGGAACTCGTGGCCGCCCGCGCGCCGCAGCAGCACCACGCGCCGGGCCAGCGGAAGCGCGCCGAGCGCGGCCCAGGCGAACACCGCGGCGGCCTGCAGCACCCAGGCGTCGCCGGGCGTCAGTGCGGGCTCGGGCGGCTGGCGGCGCGCGTAGATGAAGAGCAGCGCCCACCCCAGCGGCATCGCCGTCCACAGCGCCACGCGCCAGCCGCGGCGGAGGTAGACGGCCGCGATCCACGCCAGGATCAGGCAGGTGTAGAGGGCGAAGCCGCGCGGGGTGCCGTACGACACGCCCAGCAGGAGCGGCGTCCCCAGCCCGCCGATGGCGCCGAGCACGGCCAGCGCCGGCGCGTCTCGCCCCAGCGCGAAGCCGAACGCCAGCACGGTGATGCCCACCATCCCCACGAACGCGGCGGTGTAGCCCAGCAGTCCGTACAGGTTGAACGCAGACCACCCGGTGATGTACCACGTGGCCACGCCGCCGCCCAGCAGCACCGCGCCGAAGCGCTGCCGCCGGTCGATGCGCAGCCCCACGAGGAAGAGCACCAGCCCCAGCGCCGCGCCGAACGCCACGCGCACGGCGGGCGTCAGCCACCCCATCTCGATCGAGTAGCGGAAGAGCAGCCCGGTTCCCAGCAGCACCAGCCCGATCCCCAGCCGGTTCAGCCACAGCTGCCCATCCCACTCCAGCTTCGGCAGCCCCGGCCCGCGCCGGTGCGGAGCGGGCTGCGGGGGATGGAGATGCGGATCCGCCGCCATCCCGCCCATCTGAGCGGGCCGCTGCGCCTGCGGGGGGATGAACGGCGCGGCGGGACGGGCGGCGAGCTGGCGATTCAGCTCGTCGACCATGCGCTCCAGGCGCTCGATGCGCTCCTCGAGCGCGCGGGGGTCCTGCGGGTTCATGCGAGCGCCGGTGCGGGTTCCTGGCCGCTGACGAGGCGGTCCTCGCTGTCCTGCCAGTCGCGCACCGCCCGCGGCAGCGGCGGCGACTCGGCGCCGGGGTGGATGGCGTCGGCCATCTCCTGCGGCGCCACGCGGCGCCCCCGCCCGGCGAACTGGATCTTCACGATGCCGTACGCGCACAGCTCGCCGCGGCGGGTGAAGCGCTGCTCCATGAAGAACCAGCGCTCGTCCCACCCCACCAGCCGCGTGCGCAGGTCGTAGCGCTGGAACGGGTTCAGCGCGCGCCGGTAGCGGATGGCGACCGACGCCACCACGCCGGCCCAGCGGTTCCGCCGCATGGCGCCCACCACCCCGGTGCGCAGCAGCAGGTCCACGCGGCCCAGGTCCATGATGGTCAGGTAGCGGCCGTTGTTCATGTGGCCGTTCAGGTCCAGGTCCGTGGGCAGCACGGTGAAGCGCGTCACCGACTCGCCCAGCGGGGAGAGCCGCGATCGGAACAGCGCCGCGACGGCGACCTGGATGAGCCGGAAGATCAGGTTCATGGCGGCGGGAGCCTATCCCTCGGAATCATCGGAAGATGGGATCAATCTAACAGCCCCCGCATCGGCGCGGCACCGAGGCTGGCTGTTTCAAAGCGGACCCCGTCCCCGCCCCGCCACCGGCCACTCCGCCACGAGTTCGTCGCCCCGGATCCCCCAGAGCCGTTCCTGGAGATTGACGGAGACGCAGACGTGGTTCGGCACCACCCGCACCCGGTCGCCCACGCGCGGCCGCCAGTCGGTCCCGGCAAGGTCGAGGAGGCCGTGCTCTTCGGAGACGCCCTTCACCACGACCCCGGGGCGCTCCAGCAGCGCGCCGAAGCCGCCGCCCTCGGCCCGCAATTCCTCGCGCGACAGGGCCTTGGAGCCCGCGTCGACCACCGCCTGCCCGGGCACGGAGGTGCTGACGACCGTCGCCAGCACCGAGTACGCGACCTCGTCCCAGCCGCAGGCGCCGATCTCGGCGGTCGTGCGGTCGTTGAAGATGTTGGTTCCCGGCCGCACCTCCGTCAGCCCGCCGATCTCGTGCGAGCGCCAGAACGTGGGCGTGGACCCGCCACTGACGACCTCCGGCGGCACGCCCGCATCCGCCAGCGCGTCGGCGACGCGGCGGACGGTGGCGGAGAGGTCGCGGAGGGCGGCATCCTGCTCCGCCACGCGGCTGCGGATGTGGCCGGGGTACAGCATCACGCCGCGGTAGTCGACCATCTCCAGCTCCGCCGCCTCGCGCGCCAGGGCAACCGCGTCGCCGGGAGATTGCACGCCCACGCGGTGCATCCCCGCGTCGAACTCGACGAGCACGCCCACGCGCCGCCCCGCCGCGCGCGCCGCCTCCGCCAGCCCGCGCAGGGCCTCGCGCGAGTCGAGGCCCACGGTGAGCCGGACGCGCGCGGGGAGCGCCATCAGGCGGTCCAGCTTGGCGCGGCCGACGGGGGGATACGCCAGCAGCAGGTCGTCCACCGCCGGCGCCATCACCTCCGCCTCGCGCGGGGTGGCCACGGTGACGCCGACCGCGCCCGCGCGCACCTGCTCGGCCGCCAGCGCGGGGATCTTGTGCGTCTTGGCGTGCGGGCGCCACGCCAGCCCGTGCGCGCGGCAGTACTCGGCCGCGCGCCGCAGGTTGGCGTGCATGCGGTCCACGTCGACCACGGCCGCGGGCGTTTCCAGCTCGTCCAGCGTCATTGGATTTTTAGTCATGTTTGTCGCCGAGTAGCTGGCGGATCTGAATCTCAATCTGCTCCATCGCGCCGGGGGCCTCTACCTCGAACTTCTTCCATGCTTCGGGCGTCGGACTCACAATCTCCGTTCCGGACGTACTGGGATCGGCGAGCAATCCAGCTGAGAGGCTGAATACCCGCGAAACAACATTCGCCAGTTGCTGCGGGATCAGTAACTTATATTCACTGAAGTATAAGCCCGCTGATATCAGCGATTTACCAGCCCTGTTCCGTACCTCGTGGTTGCTGGGATATTTCAGAGATATCTCAGTATAGAGTCGAGCTCGCCCAAGCTTGTTGTACAGCCGGATCAGTACCTCGGCACGACGCTCGTAAAGGTGGGCAAACTGAGTTTCTTCCTGAAACCCGGACCGCCGAAGTTCGGCCTTCAGACGCTCGAGTTCACCGGCATACTCAACCTTTACCGATTCGATCTTTCGGGTGATGTCACCAACATCTTCCTTCGTCGCCAGGTTCTTCGCCTTTTCCTGAATGTACCCGGGAAGATAAAGTCGCAGCAGAATTCCCAAGACTCCGATTCCAGCAAGAGCCAACACGTTAAGGATCAGGAGTAGAACGTCCATTCGTCACACCCAAGCCTTTCGGTCGCAGCCAGCAGCGATGTCAGTTGTTAGAAGGGCAAGATCCGGGTGGAGACGGCGGGTGTCCAGCCCTATCCTTCGTTCACGGATGCGCGAAACCCTTCGGCATCCGAGATTGAGAGACCAACGCACTCCGGACGATCCCGATGCCCGTCTCCGACTACGACCGCATCGCCCAGGCGATCCGCTTCATCGAGCAGAACCACCTTCGCCAGCCCACGCTGGACGAGGTGGCGCGGAGCGTGTTCCTGAGCGAGTTCCACTTCCAGCGCCTGTTCCGCCGCTGGGTGGGGATCAGCCCCAAGCGCTTCCTGCAGTTCCTGACCATCGAGCACGCCAAGCGCCGCCTGGACGAGTGCCGCTCGGTGCTCGACGCGACGTACGACGCCGGCCTCAGCAGCCCGGGGCGCCTGCACGACCTGTTCGTCACGCTCGAGGCCGTGACGCCCGGCGAGTACAAGCAGAAGGGCGCGGGACTGCGCATTTCGTACGGCTTCCACGAGACGCCGTTCGGCACCGCGCTGCTGGGCGCCACCGCCCGCGGCCTCTGCTCGCTCGCGTTCGTGGACGAGGGCGGCGAGGGCGAGGCCATCGACGGGCTGCGCGAGCGCTGGGAGCTGGCGGATCTCGACGAGGACGCCCGCGTGACCGCCCCGCTGGCCGCGCGCATCTTCGCGCCCGGCGAGCGCGACGAGCGCCCGATCCCGCTGTTCGTGCAGGGGACGAACCATCAGGTGCGCGTGTGGGAGGCGCTGCTGCGCGTCCCCGCCGGCGCCGTGGTCAGCTACGAGCAGCTCGCCGCCGCCGCGGGGCGGCCGGACGCGGTGCGCGCCGTGGCTGGCGCCGTGGCGCGCAACCAGATCGCCTACGTGATCCCCTGCCACCGCGTGATCCGCAAGCTGGGCGCGTTCGGCGGCTACCGCTGGGGCACCGAGCGCAAGCAGGCGATGCTGTGCTGGGAAGCCGCGCGGGTGCTGGGAGATGCGGGGGAAGAAGGAGAAGATGGGGATCGGGAGAAGATGCAGGCGGCGGGGATGGCGTAGGAGACGGAACTGAAGTGCGAAAGTGCGAGAGTGCGTGGGATCGCGGCGGACCCCGCCACTCTCGCACTCTCGCACTTTCGCACCTTGTTTACGATCCGTACGGCCCGTTCACCGGCCGCTCCGTGAGCACCAGCGGCGCCTTCATCAGCCCCGCCTTGCGCAGGTAGCCGCTGGTGCCGCGGAGCTCGTCGGTGAGCTGCTTCTTCTCGCGGAACAGCATCAGCTGCTGCTCGGGGGCGGCCACGCTCAGCTCGCGCGCGATCTCGGCCAGACGCGCCTGGATGCTGCGCGCGCGGATCAGCTGCAGGCTCCCGTTGAAGAACTGGTCGGCCGGCACCAGCGTGGCCGCCTCGGGGTCGCCGCGCAGCTCCTCGACCAGCGGCAGCACCTCGGGGGGGAACACGTTCAGCCACTCGCCCTCGGCGTCGCGCCGTCCCTCGGCCTCGACCAGCCCTGCGAACACCGCCCCGTACGGCGGGTGGCGGAAGTCGCCGGGCGACAGGTCGCCCGCCGCGCGCTCCACCCACGCCTCGTCGCGCAGCATCAGCAGCAGCAGGATGCGCTCGGGGAGGTGCCGCTCCATCACCGCGCGCGTCATGGCGCCCACGTCCTCGGGGCGCGCGTGGCCGCCGTGGTGCGGCGCGTGCGGCGGCGGTGTGCCCCGGTCGCGCGGCGGCGCACCCGCGCGGCGCTCGTGCGCGGGGGCCTCGGCCGCCTCCTTCTCCAGCGTTTCGCGCGGGACACCGGTCTTCTCGGAGATGCGCTGGATGTACACGCCGCGCATCACCTCGTCGGCGGCGGCGCGCACCGTGGGCAGCAGCGAGTCGATGGCCTGGCGGGTGCCGCGGATGGAGCCGAAGTAGTCCTTGCGCTCCAGGATCTGGATCTTGCGCTCCAGCACGTCGACCGCGTCGTCCAGGTAGCGCTTCAGCGCCGCCGCTCCCTTGCCGCGCACCAGCGAGTCCGGGTCCTCGCCCTCGGGAAGGGTGGCCACCAGGACCTCGACGCCGGCCCGCAGCAGCTCGTCGCCCGAGCGGAAGGTGGCCTTCAACCCCGCCTTGTCGCTGTCGTACAGGAGGATGGCGCGGCCGCAGTAGCGCCCGATGAGCGCCGCCTGCTCCTCGGTCATGGCCGTGCCCAGCGGCGCCACCGCGTTCCCTACCCCATGCGACGCCAGCGACACGTAGTCCATGTAGCCCTCCACCACCAGCGCGGTCTCCTCGCGGCGGATGGCGTTCTTGGACCAGTTCAGCCCGTACAGCGTGCGCCCCTTGCTGTAGACGGGGGTCTCGGGGGAGTTCAGGTACTTGGGAACGTGCTCCTCGGCCTGCCCCAGGATGCGCCCGCCGAAGGCCACCACGCGGCCGGCCAGGTCCACGATGGGGAAGATGACGCGCCCGCGGAACACATCGTACGGCTCGCGTCCGCCCTTGGTCGATTCCTTCACCAGCCCCAGCTCCAGCAGCAGCCAGTCGGGGATGCCGTGGTGGCGCGCCGCGTCGCCGAAGGCGCGCCACTCCTCGGGCGCCCATCCCAGCCCGAAGCGCTCGGCCGGCTCGCGCCCCACGCCGCGCCGCTCCAGGTACTCGCGCGCGCCCTTCCCGCCCTCTTCCTCCCACAGCTGGCGGCGGAACCAGTCGCGGGCGAACTCGTTCACCTCGTAGTAGTGCCGGTGCGGGTCTTCCTCGGGGCGCTCCTCGCGCTCGTCGGGCACCTCGATCCCCACGCGCGCCGCGGTCCAGCGGATGGCGTCGGGGTAGCTCATCCCCAGGTGCTTCATGAGGAAGGTGTAGACGGTGCCGCCCTCGCCGCACACGAAGCACTTGTAGAACCCCTTGGCGGGGTCGACCGAGAAGTTGGGCCCCTCGCCGCCGTGCAGGGGGCACGGCCCGCGGAAGGTCCGCCCGGAGCGCTTGAGGCGCGTGTGCTCCGAGAGGATCTCCACGATGTCCGCGGCGTCGCGGATCTGTTCGACGAGGTGGTCGGGGATCGGCATCAGGGTACTTCGGGGGACAGGGAACAGGGCTCAGGGGACAGCCACCAACGGCGCCCGGTGAATGGCTTCTCCGCCCGCTCCCTGCTGCCCGTCCAATCTAACGCATCGGAGGCCGGATCGTACTTCCGGATCCAGATTTCCAGACTTTGATGATCTGCTGGTACCGCTGCGAGTGGCCGGCATCCGCGCCGCCCTCTCCCCGCGCCTTGGAGCGCTCGCCCTCTCCCGTACCGGGCGAGGGGGCCGTCCAGCATCGGCGTGCCCTGCAACCTCTGGTCACACCTATGTTTCGGTGTGCCGGAGATGCATGCAAGCTACCTCTCCCGGTACGGGAGAGGTGGACGGCCTAAGCCGGCCGGAGAGGGCGCGAGGCCGGAGGACGCGCTCCACGACCCGGCACTCAGCACTCAGCACTCAGCACTCAGCACTCAGCACTCAGCACTCAGCACTCAGCACTCAGCACTCAGCACTCACTACTCAGCACTCAGCACTCCCGCACTTCACCCGAACTCCACCACCGTCACCCCCGTCCCCCCCTCGAACAGCTCGCCGGGGCGCGCGGCAGAGATGCGGCGGTCGGCCTTCAGCAGATCGCGAACGTGGGCCCGCAGCGCGCCGGTACCCTTGCCGTGGATGATGCGGAAGCTGGGAAGCCCGGCCAGGATCGCGTCGTCGATGGCGCGCCCCAGCGTGGTCTCCACCTCGTCCACCCGCATCCCGCGCAGGTCCACCTCGGGGCGCGCCTCCACGCTGTGCACGAAGTAGCCGCTGGTGGCCTTCCGCTTCTCCGGCCCCTGGTCGCCCGGCGGAAGCGGCGTCAGGTCGTCGCGCGGGAGGAGGAGCCGCATGGCGCCCGCCTCCACCATCGCCTTGCCGTCGCGCAGCTCCACCACGGTTCCCGTGCGCCCCAGCGACTCGATGCGCACGCGCACGCCCGCCTCCAGCTCCGCCGCCTGCCGCCGCGGGGTCGACGCCGTCCCGCTCCGCTGGCGGCGCTCGGCGGGCGCCTTCTCGCGCTGGCGCTTGGCGGCTTCCTCTACCCGCCGCCGCGCGGTCTTCGCGGCCTCGTCGAGCCCCGCCTGGTCGGCGGCGCCGCGCACGTCGCGGATGGCGGCCTCCACCTCCTCGCGCGCCTTCAGCAGCAGGTCGCGCGCCTGCTGGCGGGCGCGGCGCTCGGCGTCCTTCTCGCGCTGCTTCAGGTCGCGCTCGCGCTCTTCCAGCTCCCGCTGCAGCGCCTCGGTCTTCGCCCGCTCGCGCTCCAGCTGCGCGGTGGTCGAGTCCAGCCGCTGCTCCTTGGCCTCCAGCTCCAGCAGCAGCCGGCCCACGTCGCGCTCGCCCTGCGGCATGGTGGCCTCGGCCGTCTCCAGCACGCCTTGAGGGAGGCCCAGTCGGCGCGCGATCGCCAGCCCGTACGAGCGCCCGGGGACGCCCTTCACCAGCCGGTAGGTGGGCACCAGCCGCTCGGCGTCGAACTGCAGCGAGGCGTTCACGATCCCTGGCTCCTGTGCGGCCAGCAGCTTCAGCTGCCCCAGGTGCGTGGTGGCCACGGTGAAGCAGGAGCGCCGCGTGAGCTCGGTCAGCACGGCGGCGGCCAGCGCGCCCCCCTCCACCGGGTCGGTGCCGCTCCCGGCCTCGTCGGTCAGCACCAGGCTTTCGAAGCCGGCGCCCTCCAGCGCCTCGCGCAGGTTCTTCAGGTGCGCGCTAAAGGTGGAGAGCGACGCCTCGATGCTCTGCTCGTCGCCGATGTCGGCGAACACCTCGCGGAACACCGGCAGGCGCGTGCCCTCGCTCACCGGCGGGATTACCCCGCTCTGCGCCAGCAGCGAGACCAGGCCGATAGCCTTCAGCAGCACCGTCTTCCCGCCGGTGTTGGGGCCCGAGATCAGCAGGGTGCGCTCGCGCCCGTCCATCATCAGGTCGAACGGCACCACGTCGCGGGTGCGCGCCAGCAGGATGGGGTGGCGGCCGTTCACCACGCTGTAGTGCTCGGTGCCGGCGGGGAGCATGGCCGGGCGCCGGCCGTCCACGCGCAGCGCATAGCGGGCGCGCGCGTACAGGCTGTCGAGCGCCACCAGCGCGTCGAGCGTGGCCAGCAGCTCGGGCTGCAGCGGGCGGAGGCGGTCGGTGAGCTCGCGCAGGATGCGCAGCACCTCGCGCGCCTCCTCGGCCTCCAGCTCGCGCAGGCGGTTCATGGCCTCGACGGCCAGTGGCGGCTCCACGAACAGGGTGGCGCCGGTGGCGCTCTCGTCGTGCACGATGCCGCCCACCTCGCCGCGCCCCTCGCGGCGCACGGGGATCACGTAGCGCCCGTCGCGCACGGTCACCGAGGCATCGGCCACGCGGTAGTGTTCGGGGAGCGAGGCCATGTACCCCGCCAGCCGCTCCACCAGCCGCCCGCGCACCGTCCTGATGTCGCGCCGGAGCCGCGACAGCGCGGGCGAGGCGTCGTCGCGCACCGCGCCGTCGTCGCCGATGGCGCGGGCGATGGCGCTCTCCTCCTTCTCCGCGTCCAGCAGCCCGCCGGCGACGAGCGCCAGCAGCGGGAAGCGCTCGGCCCCGCCGCCCGCCAGCAGCGCCCGCCGCGTGGTGCGCGACGAGGCCAGCAGGATGCGCAGGTCGCGCAGCTGCCCGGCCTCGAGCACCGACCCCTCGATGCGCAGCCGCCGCACCGCCCCGCGCGCATCGGGGATGGGGGGGATGGACCACCCGCTGTCGCCGCCCAGGAAGGCGCGCATCTCGTCCACGCGCTCCAGCTCGGGGACGATCCACCCCAGGTCGGCCGAGGGCTCCAGCGCGCGCACCGCCTGCCCGCCCAGTTCGGACGCGGCATTGCGGGCGACCAGGTCCAGCGCCTCGCGGTACTCCAGGACGTTCAGGGCGTGCGGATTCATCGGTCGGCGGCGCGGCGTGCGGGATTCGGGTCCAAGCCACGAAAGCTAACCCCGCCGGGCGCCCTCGTGGAAGCACGCCGGTACACCCGCGCGCCGCCGCCGGTGCCGTTCGGGCACGCCATCCCAACCTAACTTCTCTTCCCCGCAGGCCCTGCTCCGCACTCTTTGCCACCGAGGCCACCATGCGCCGGATGGCGATAGCAATCTGTATACCGAATATATCCCGAAAGCAGAAGAGCGGGAAGATGCGATTCGGAGTGGAGCGCTGCATCAGTGCACGTCCGCGGCGCCGCGGCCCTCTCCTCCCGCCCCCTCCCCCAAAAACTGCCTGGGGGAGGGGGAGACCTCATCGCGAGGAGAGGCTTCCCGCAAATAAGGAATCATCTTGCCCGCCTGGCTGCCCCCCTCCCCCGGCCCCTCCGCCCGCTCCGCGGGGGAGGGGAGAACTCACCGCGGGGAGAGCCTTCGCCGCACGCCGCGATGCGGGATCGGGCCTCGCATCCCACACCGCTCGACGAGTGCGACGTCGTCCGAGCGCCGCGATCGAAGTTACCCCCTCCCGTTATCGGCCCCGTTATCGGGAGGAGGTACGCGGCCCCAGCCGCGGGGGGAGGGCTCCGGCGGGCACGGCGGCGAAGCGGGCTCCGCGCGATCAGGAAGAGGCTCCGGGCGCGCACCCGCGTGAGGGATGCGCGCCCGGAGGGCCGGGACGGCGCCGCGCGCGGGCGGATGTGGAGGAATCGCCGCGAGGCCGGGCGCGGCGGCGGCCCGGCGCGGTTGGCAACAGTCGTATCGTTGCCTACCGCGCGCGCAGCCCGTTTGGGCGCCCCAGCGCCCAACACGCCCCAAACCCGCAGTTCGCTGCTGGTTGGAGAGGAGGAAAGAAGGTCTACCCCTGAACCTCGGCCGGGGCGCCGGGGAGGCGCAGGCGGAAGGTGCTGCCGGCGTCCGGGGCGGACACCACCTCGATGGCGCCGCCCAGCAGCTCGGCCAGCCGCCGCGCGATCGGCAGCCCCAGCCCCGTGCCCGCGGCGTCGCCGCTGCCGAGCTGCACGAAGTCTTCCCAGATGCGCGGCAGGTCCTCGGCCGCGATGCCGCCGCCGTGGTCGGTGACGGCGACCGAGACGCCGCCGCCCTCCTCCGCAGCGCAGCGCACCTCGATGGGGAGCCCCTGGCCGAACTTGATGGCATTGGACAGAAGGTTCATCAGGATCTGCCGGATGCGCAGCCCGTCGCCCACCACCGGGCCGGGGCGCCCCTCCAGCTCCAGCGACAGCGTGCTCCCGTGGTCGGCGGCCATGGGGGTGAGCTCCACGGCCACGCTCCGCACCAGCTCGGCCACGTCCACCTCGTCGTGGCGCGCGTCCATCCGCCCGGCCTCGAGCTTGGACAGGTCCAGCAGGTCGTTGATGAGGTCCAGCAGGTGCCTGGCCGACGACTGCGAGCGCTCGACCGCCTCGCGCTGGGCCGCGGTGAGCGGGTCGTACATCCCGCCCAGCAGCAGGTCGTTGTACAGCATGACCGTGCTGACCGGGGTGCGCAGCTCGTGGCTGGCCATGGCGTAGAAGCGGTCGCGCGCGCGCATGGCGGCCTCGCGCTCGCGCTCGGCGCGCACGCGGTCGGTGATGTCGTACCCCACGCCGATGAGCGCGGGGCGCCCGCCCAGGTCGGTGCGGGTGCCGTGCACGTCCAGGTAGATGATCTCGCCGTCGGGGCGCACGCCGCGCAGCGTGTAGCGGATGGTGGGGATCTCGCCGGCCAGGCGCATGCGGATGTTCTCGGCCATCCGCGGGTAGTCGTCGGGGTGGATGATGCGCTCCAGCGCCCCCGGCTGCTGCAGCTCGGCCTGCCCGCGCCCGAAGATCTCGGCCGTCTTGGGGTTCACGTAGAGGAAACGGCCGTCCTGGTAGCAGTAGATGGCCATGATCGACTGCTCGACCAGCGCGCGGTACCACCCCTCGGCCTCGCGCACGCCCTGTTCGCCGCGCACGCGCACGGTCTCGGCGCGGCGGCGCTCCACCTCGCAGGCGGCCACGGCGGCCAGGTCGGCCAGCGCGCGCAGCTCGGCGTCGCCCCAGTCGTGCGTCTCGGTATCGGCCACGCAGAAGCTGCCCACCACCTGCCCGCCCGCCGTGGCCACCGGATAGCCGGCGTACGCGCGCACGCCGAAGACGGTGACCATGGGGTTGTCGCGGAGCCGCGCGTCGGCGCTGGTGTCGCCGGCGATGAGCGGGGCGCCGCCGGCCACCACGTGCGCGCAGATGGAGTGCGAGAGCGGGGTTTCGCGCACGCCGGCCAGCTCCGCGGGGAGCCCGGCGGCGCTCTTGAAGTACTGGCGGCGGTCGTCGACGAGGGAAAGGAGCGCGGTGGGCGCGCCCAGCAGGTGCGCGGCCAGGCGGGTGAGGCGGTCGAAGATCTCCTCGGGACCCGAGTCGGGCAGGCCGGTGTCGGCGAGCGCGGCCAGGCGCGCGGGGTCGCGGAGGACGTCGGCGGGGTCGGTCACCGTCACGGCGGCGCGGGCAGGTGGGGATGCTGGCGCGGGGGCGGCATTCGAAGGCCGCGCGCCGGAGGGGCCCGGCCGTGTCGGGCCCGGTGTCGCCAACATGCGCGCAAATCGCGCCTGCGCGCAAGGGTCGCGCGTGGACGCTCCGGAGCGGGCAAATCGAAGTGCGGAAGTGCGGAAGTGCGGAAGTGCGGAAGTGCGGAAGTGCGGAAGTGCGGAAGTGCGGAAGTGCGGAAGTGCGGAAGTGCGGAAGTGCGGAGTCTGCGAAGATCCAACGCACTCACGCACTCACGCACTTTCCTCCGCTGGCCCGCTAGCGCGCGGCGGGAACCTGGTGCGGGAGCGATTCCGGCATGTCGGCGACCACGTAGGCCATCACGGCCATGGCGGCCACGCACCTGGCCATCTCCTGCGGGTCCAGCTTGTCGAGGGTGTCGGCGCTGCTGTGGTGGTACCAGAAGTAGCGCGTGCCGTCCACGTCCAGCCCCAGGCCGGGCACGCCCAGCGCGATCATCGGCCCCACGTCGGCCTCGCCCTCGCCCGGGTCCATCTTCGTGGCGCCGATCGGCTCCAGCAGGCGGGCGATCTGGCGCAGGGTCGCCAGCGCCGCGTCGGAGCCCTGGAAGCGGAAGCCGTTGGGGCGGAAGACGCCGTTGTCGCTCTCGATGGCCAGCATGTGCCGGTCCAGCTGCCCCCGGTGCTGGTCGCGGTACCCCTGCCCGCCGCGGGTGCCGTTCTCCTCGTTGGTCCAGAGCACGACGCGCACGGTCCGCCGCGGGCGCAGCCCCAGCCGGTGCATCAGCCGCACCGCCTCCCACGCGGCCACGCTCCCGCCGCCGTCGTCCATCGCCCCCGTCCCCACGTCCCACGAATCCAGGTGGCCGCTGATGACCACGACCTCGTCGGGGCGCTCGCTCCCCACGATTTCCGCCACGACGTTGCGCGAGGGCGCGTCGGGGAGCGTCCGCGCGCCCATCGTCAGGTGCACGCGGATGCGCTCGCCGCGCGCCTGCATGCGGTGCAGCATCATCGCGTCCTCCACGCTGACGGCCGCGCCGGGGATGCGGGCGACGGTGCTGTCGGGGTAGCGCATGGACCCGGTGTGCGGGTTCTGCATGGAGAAGGAGGATACGGAGCGGATCAGCGCCGCCACCGCGCCCGCCTTCGCCGCCGCCAGCGCGCCCGCCGTGCGCCAGCGCACCGTCTCGCCGTAGGTGGTGAAGGGGACGTCGAAGAGGATGATCTTTCCGCGCGCCTCGGCGCCGCGCGCGGCCAGCTCCTGCTCGCTCCCCACCACGATCACGTCGGCGGTGATGCCGCCCGGCGGGGTGGCCACGCTGCCGCCCAGCCCGATCATGTGCAGCGGCACCGCGCGCGGGAGCACGAGCTCGGCGCTCTCCTCCCCGCGCACCCAGTGCGGAACCATCACTGCCTCGCCGTGCACGTTCTGCAGGCCGTCGGCGCGCATCTGCTCCATCGCCCAGTCGATGGTCGCCTCCAGGCTGGCCGAGCCGCTCAGGCGGTTGCCGAAGCGGTCGACCATCGTGGCCAGGCGGTTGTAGGCGAAGCTGTCGGCGAGCGCGGCCCCGATCAGGCGGTTGGCGGCGTCGCGGTACCGCGCGTCCAGCGGCTGCTGCGCGGCCAGATGCGGCGCCAGCGCGAGGGCGGCCAGCAGCGCCGGCGCGCCGCGGCGGAGAAGACGGTGCATGGGGCGAGAGGGTGCGGAGTTGCGGTTTCGTTTCGGTCCCCAAGTGTAGCGAATCCCCGCGCCCGGCGAAACGCCGTGGCGGCGGGGATCGGGCCCGATCCCCATCTTTTTACAACTTCCGTACTTCCGTACGCTTCGGATCACCCTCACGCGTTGCCCCACCCCGATGACCGCGCCAGATTCGCCGGAGGCGCCCACCCGCTCACCCGGATCCCCAGATCGTCATGAAGATGCTCACGCTCGCGCTCGCCGCTGCCTTCGCCGCGATCCCCCATCCCACCGCGGCGCAGCATCGCACGTCCGCCGATTCGGCCGCAGTGGCGAACACCGTCGCGCGCTTCCACGCGGCGCTGGCGACGGCGGACAGCGCTGGCGCGCTCGCGCTCCTCGCGCCCGACGTGGAGGTGCTGGAGAGCGGCGACCGTGAGACGCGCGCCGAGTACCGCGCCCACCACCTGGCCGCCGACATCGAGTTCGCGCGAGCGGTGCGCTCCGAGCGCGGCCCCACGCGCGTCCGCGTGCGCGGCGACGTGGCGTGGGCGAGCGCGACCAGCGTCACGCGCGGCCGGTTCCGCGGGCGCGACGTGAACTCCGCCGGCGCCGAGCTGATGGTGCTCATCCGCACCCCTGCCGGCTGGCGCATCGCCGCCATCCACTGGTCCTCGCACCGCCGGGAATGAGGGATAGGGATGAAGCATCGAGGTCACGGAGTCAGCGCGCTGACTCCTGCTGTTGATCCAACCGAACAGGAATGGAGATGGAGAAACCGCGACGGCCCACGCCCGAAGAGATCCGCGCCGCGGACGGGAAGACGCTGCCGGACGTGATCGCGCCGGAGCTGGACGTGCTCTTCTGCGGGATCAACCCCGGGCTGTACACGGCCGCCGTGGGGCACCACTTCGCGCGGCCGGGAAACCGCTTCTGGAAGGCGCTGCACGCGGGCGGCTTCACCCCGCGGGTGCTGAACCCGTGGGAGGAGCAGGAGCTGCTGCGCTACGGCTGCGGCATCACCAACGTCGTGGCGCGCGCCACCACCGCCGCCGCCGAGCTCACGCCCGCCGAGCTGGCCGAGGGCGGGCGGCTGCTGGAAGCGCGCGTGGCCCGGTATGCGCCGCGCTGGCTGGCCGTCCTCGGCCTCGGCGCCTACCGCACCGCCTTCGCGCGGCCCAAAGCAGCGATGGGGCCACAGGAGGAGACGGTCGGCGGGGCGGGCGTCTGGATCCTCCCCAACCCCAGCGGCCTCAACGCCAACTACCGCCCCGACGACTTCGCCCGCCTCTTCCGCGAGCTGAAGGACGCGGCCGGGAGCGGGCGGAGGGGGTGAGGTACGGACAGGTGGTCAAGTTGTGCCGGAACCATCGGAGCCTCAGCGCTTCTCGAACGCGCTGACCACTTCCTCGTCCGGTGTTCGTTCCAGGGCTCTGTCGAGCGCGGCGATCACCCAGCTGTTGAGGCTCGTATTCTCTTCGCGGGCCCGTTTCGCCACGGCGGCATGACGAGCGGGGGTGGTCCGGATCAGGAAGGTGCCCGAGTACGGACGCTCGGGTTCCGCGCCCTGCTCGCGGCAATAGCGGATATACTCGTCAACCGACCGGTGGAACTCCTCCTCCAGTTGGTTGAACGTATCCCCCTCGAACGTCACCACGTCGCGAATGCCGTCGATCCTGCCGACCAGGACGCGGTCGTCTTCGTCGATGTCGTAGCGAGCCGTGTACCCGCGGTAGTTCATTCTTCGCCTCCTTCCGGAGTAAGGCCGCACTCGGCGCAGAAGTCGCGCACGCTCCGCACTAGCGGACAGACACGATCGCGACCCAGCGCGGGCGACTCCCGACTCGCGTCCAGAAGATCGGCTATGAGCGGATGTCAAAACGCATGCTCGTTGCGAGCCGGTCCGGATCGCGGTTCTTCTCCATCGCGAACTGGCGCAGCCGCTCCTGCATCAGCTTGTTTCGCTTGAATGACAAGGCCTCGTACCAGCGTTCCAGCCCGGGCCTGGCGTCGATGGCGATATAGCGGCAACCCACCTGGAGGGCGAATTCGCGCGCCAGTGTGGCTACATCGGCTACGATCACCTCGCCAAGCCCGCGACCCTGGAATCGCCTGTCCACGCCGAGTTGCCCAAGCTTGAGGGCGCCGACTGTTTCATAACGGATGTGCACCCCGCGCTCGCGAAAGGACAGTGCCAGCCCATCCATCGCCAGCGCCGCGAAGCCGGCGAAAATCCCGTGAACATAGTAGCGGTACGTGACGGAGAGTTGCTGCTGCTGGTCAGTCCAGGCGTACCTGTACAAGAATGTGTTCTGCTCCTCATGGCCACAGTCGAAACCCGGCTCGGGTGGACCGTCGAGCCTCCGGACCACGATGTCTCCGTGCATGATTCGCTGGCTCATCGTATCCTCCCCGGCCAAAACAGGTGGCAAAGAAATGCCGGGCAGGCCGTGATCTCGACTTGCCCGGCAGAATGCGCGACTCCGCGCTTCTACTTCTTCGCTGCTGCTTCCTCTTCGAGCTTGCGCTGCTTCTTTGCCGCCTCGATCTCATGCACAAGCTGCATGATGCGCCGCCGCTCCGGCGTGTCTTCCGGCGGACGAGACATCTCCTCGAGCACTTCGCGGGTACCTTCAAACGAAAGTGGAGGCGTGCGTCTAAAGCCCATCGAGACCTCCAGTAAACAGAACGGTTCGGAATCGAAATAGAATCTCTCCAACTCTGGAGAGGCAGTCAAGTCGCTCCCACCGAAGAACTTCGCCGCCCGCACCCCATGCGCCAGCGGCGTGATTCGCGTCTCACCGGTGGCTACATCGGCGCGGTCTGCGGCTCGCGCGGCGGCGCCGTATCCGCATCTGCATGCTCGCGGGCGAGGCGCGCGACCAGGCGGCGGCGGCCGGCGCCGGAGATGAAGCCGTGCGCCGTCATCACCGGCGCGACCAGCATGTACGTCAGCCCGCCCTCCAGCGAGCCGAACCGCAGCGACAGGGCCACCGACAGCACGCCGATCCCCGCGTGCATCAGCGTTTCGCGGATGTTGTCGCGCGTCTCGTACCGCTCCAGCTCGTCGAGCCGCAGCGCGTCGCGCCTGCGCCAGGCGTGGCCGTACATCAGTGCGAAGATCAGGAACACCGCCATGTAGCCCCCGCCGAAGATCAGCATCATCGTGACCCCCTGCCGCTCGGCGGTGAAGATGGGGACCACCGTGCCGTCCGCGAGCCGCGCCAGGTTTCCCTGCCCGCCCATCATCTTCCCCACCACCAGCCCGAACACGAACTTCAGCGGATACACGAAGAAGACGATGACGAACAGGAGGATGGCGTTCAGCCACACCGTGGCCGCGTCCTCCAGCCCGTAGCGCCGGAACCAGCGGTACTGGTTCAGCCACACCATGAACAGCAGCGCGAAGCACGCGGCGAAGGTGAAGAAGCCGCGCACCGCCACCATCAGCTGATCGAAGGTGCGCGGCGGCTCCAGCGACACCACCAGCAGGGTGATGGCGAAGCCGAACACCGCGTCGGAAAGCGCCTCCAGCCGCGACACCTCGGTGCCGCGCCAGCGGAACCCGCTGTCGTCGCCGCGCACGGCGTTCTGGACCAGGTGCTGGCGAAGCATCGGCGATTCTTTCGGGGAGGGATGATGCGGGCGGGCGGGACAACAATTGTGCGGGAAGTCGAGGAAACGCAAGAAGATCGGCCGCCACGCAGGACGCCGCGCAGCTCACCGCGCGCCGAAGATGCGCAGGAGCAGGGGGACGAGCATCGGCGCCAGCACCGCCGTCGCCAGCCCCATCAGCCCGATGGCGAGGCCGCTGGTGGCGCCCTCGACCTCGCCCTCCTCCACCGCGCGCGCGGTGCCGATGCCGTGCGCCGCCGAGCCCATCGCCAGCCCCCACGCCGTGTGGCTGCGGACGCCCGCCAGGCGCAGGATGGCCGGGCCGGCCACGGCGCCGAGGACGCCGGTGGAGATCACCAGCACCGCGGTCAGCGGCGGCAGCCCGCCCAGCTTCTGCGCCACGCCCATCGCGATCGGCGTGGTCACCGAGCGCGGGGCCACGGAGAGGACCACCTGCCGCGGCGCGCCCAGCAGCAGCGCCGTCGCCGTCGCGCTCACGATTCCCACCACGCCGCCAACGAGGATGGAGACCAGCATCGCCCGGCCGCGGCGCACGATCTCGCCCACCTGCAGGTAGAGGGGGACGCCGAGCGCGACCACGGCCGGGCCCAGCCAGAAGGAGATGAGCCGCCCGCCGCGATCGTACTCGCCGAACGAGATCCCCAGTCCCCGCAACAGCAGGATCAACGCGCAGATGGCGACGAGCAGCGGGTTCAGCAGCGGATGCCGGAAGCGCGCGTACAGCCGCCGCGCCGCCTCGTACGCGGCGATGGTGATCGCGATCGCGAAGACGGACCAGCCGATGCGCTCAGCCACGCCGCTCCAGCCGCTGCTGCAGGACGCCGACCGCCAGCAGCACCGCCACCATCCCCACCACCCCCGCGGCGGCGAGCGGCAGCCACTCGCGCCGGATCAGCCCGAAGTACACCATCACCCCCACGCCGGGCGGGATGTACAGCAGCGACATGTGGCGGATCAGCAGGTGCGCCGCGGGCCGCACCCACTCGAACGGGAGCCACTTCCGCTGCAGCGAGACGGCGAGCAGCACCATCCCCACCACGCTCCCCGGCAGCGGGAGATGGAGAAGCGCCGAGACCGCGTCGCCCAGGTAGAGGAACGCCAGGAGGATGGCGATCCCCCTGGCGATTTCGAGCATCTTCGTGCGATTGATCATGACCGGCGTTTTCTCCGTGCCACCGAGCCCCCATCCTGACAGCCTCGCGCAGTTTGCGAGGCTTCCCGTAGTTGTTGCTGCGACTTCAGTCGCCGGTGAGAAAGCCAGCCCGCGAACCGTCCATTCAGCCCCTCAGGATGACGTCTGCTTTCCAGTGTCGGTTGCCGACAGCGAGCTCAGCTCGTCCGACAGGGTGCGCGACACACTGGACCAGTCGTAGCGGTCGCGGGCGACGCGGAAGAGCGCTTCCTTGTAGCGCTCGCCGGCCTCCAGCGCCAGCGGCACGTGGTGGACGATGTCGGCCACGGTGTGCGCCGGCGCGGGGTCCAGCTTCATCACCTCGGCCACCTCGGGCGGCAGCACCTCGGCCACCGAGTCGATGCTGGCCTTCATCCCGCCGAAGTAGGTGCCCAGCGGAAACGCGCCGCTGGCCAGCGCCTCCAGGAACACCAGCGGCCCCGCCTCCTTCACCACCGACGGGAAGACCGCCGCGTCGCAGCACGGGAAGAGGTGGCGCAGCTCGCGGTGCGTCAGGTAGCCGGTGAAGATCACCCGGTCCGACCGCACGTTCCGCCGTCCCGCCTCGAAGTACGCGTCCAGCTCGCCGCGCGCCTCCAGGTCTTCCACGAAGCGCGCCACCTTGGTCAGCTCGTGCCCGCCGCCCTCGCCCTCGGGGTCGCCCTCCAGCGCCCGCCCGCGGGCCACGGTCTCGGCGAACAGCGCGCGCTCGCCGTGCTCCAGCGCCCACAGCATGGCCTCCAGCGGCTCGCGCAGGGGGCCGTGGCCGACGAGCAGCAGGCGCATCTCCGGCGCGCGCTCCAGGATCAGCGGCAGCGCGGCCACCACCTCCTGCACGCCCTTGGCGGAGATCAGGCGGCCGACGTAGAGCAGGGTGCGCCCGTGCTCCCAATCCACCGTGTCGAGCTTCTCCTCCAGCCCCGCGTCGGGGGACTTCGACGCGAAGCCGCGGCCGGCGCCGAGCGCCGCCTCCAGCGCCGGGCCGGCCAGGTCGCCCCGCAGCCCGGCGAGCATGGCCGCCGTCTGCTCCGGCGTGCGGCCGCGCGGGACGCCGACCAGCGCGTCGCGCAGCTGCAGGGCCTTCGCCTCGCGGCCGGCGCGGGGCACGGGCTCGAACTGGCTGGTGTCCACCCCCAGGTGCAGGTCCACCATCTTCGCGTCCAGCCCCGGGATGCCGGCGAACACGTCGTGCACCCGCGCGCGCATCTCGTCGCCGTGCACGAAGATGCGGTCCGCAGCCGCGAACGCATCCGTCGCCAGGCGCAGGAAGCGAGCGTCGCGCTTCACCGCGTACTCCAGCGCAGAGCCGTGCGGCATGATGCTGAACGGGATCCCCTCCGCCGCGCACACCCGCTGCGCCACCACCGACATCAGCACCGCGTGGTTGGCGTGGATGGCGGTGACGCCGTTCTCGCGCACGATGCGGGTGAGCGCGCGGACGTTGGTCTCCACGTACGCCTCGATCTCGTCGTCGGGCAGGTCCACCATGGGCACCACGCGCGGGAACTCCTCGTAGCGGTCCCACACGTACACCGGCAGCGTGTCTCCCAGCACCGGCTTGTGCAGGATGCATTGCCCCGCGTATCCGGTCCCATCCGCGCGGTAAAAGGTCTCCACCGTGCCGTCGGGCGCGTAGCGGCGCGCCTCGGTGATGAAGGGGTAGCGATCGGGATGGTTCTCCTGCGCCATCAGGTGCACCGTCTCGCCGTTGCGGCACAGCGACTCGACCACCGAGCGCGTCCACAGGTTGCTTCCGGAGCCTTCGAGCAGGTACCCGTGCAGGATGCAGATCATGCGGATTCGGCGGGTGGGCGGGGGATGCGGCGTGCGCGCGTCCCCGGCTCGCAAGGACGCGGCCAAGCGGCACCGCACCGTCCCATGACGTGGCGACGGCCGCCGGGCACCCTGGCCCGGCGGCCGTCCTTTCGCCAGATGGCGAGACGCGGATCAGGCCTGCGCGCGCGGCTCGTCCCAGGGCTTCAGCACCACCTTGATGCAGCCGTCCTGCTTCTCGCGGAAGGTCTTGTACGCGTTCGGGCCCTCGTCGATCGGCAGCACGTGGGTGATGATGAACGACGGGTCGATCTCGCCCCCCTCGATGCGGCGCAGCAGCGGCTCCATGTAGCGCAGCATGTGCGTCTGGCCGGTCTTGAGGGTGAGCCCCTTGTTCATGAACGCGCCCAGCGGGATCTTGTCGCCCAGCCCCACGTACACGCCGGGCATGGAGATGGTGCCCCCCTTCCGGCAGCACATGATGGCCTCGCGCAGCACGTGCGGGCGGTCGGTCTCCTGCAGCAGCATCACCTTCACCGCGTCCATCATGCTGTCCACGCTGCCGAACGCGTGCGCCTCGGCGCCCACCGCGTCGATGCAGCGGTCGGCGCCGCGGCCGTTCGTCATCTCCTGGATCCTGTCGTAGACGTGCCCCTCGCTCATGTCGATGACGTCGGCGCGGCCGTGCTCCTGCGCCATCCTGAGCCGCTCGGGCACGCGGTCGATGGCGATCACGCGGCCGGCGCCCATCATCCACGCGCTCTGGATGGAGAACTGCCCCACCGGCCCGCATCCCCACACCGCCACCGTCTCGCCCGGCTCGATGTCGGCGTTCTCGGCCGCCATCCACCCGGTGGGAAAGACGTCGGAGAGGAAGAGCACCTGCTCGTCGGGGAGCGAGTTCTCGATCTTCAGGCAGATGACGTTGGCGTGCGGCACGCGAAGAAACTGCGCCTGCCCGCCGGGATACTCGCCGGTGAGCGCCGAGTAGCCGAACAGCCCCGCCGGCGCGTGCCCCATCAGCTTCTGGGCGATCTCGGGCTTGCGGTTGGTGGTGTCGCAGCAGCTCCACAGCCCCTTCTGGCAGAACCAGCAGCTCCCGCAGCAGATGGTGAAGGGGATGACCACGCGGTCGCCGCGCTTCAGGTTGGTGACCGCGCTCCCCACCTCCTCCACGATCCCCATGGGCTCGTGCCCCATGATGTCGCCGGGCTTCATGAAGGGAACGTAGCCGTCGTACAGGTGCAGGTCGCTCCCGCAGATCGCCGTCGAGGTGATGCGGACGATCGCGTCCGTGGGCTCCTCGATCACCGGATCGGGAACGGTCTCGCACCGAATGTCCTGCTTGCCGTGCCAGAGCAGCGCCTTCATCCAGCCACCTCCGCGCATCGTCTTCCGGGTTCACACCGTGCCGGCGGAACTGCCCGCGCGACTGCTCCCGCACGCCTTCCGCCCGCCTGTCTCCGAATCACCTCGTGGTTCGGGGGAGATGGGCCGTCCGGCGCATCTCCCCCGCTTCCGAGCGCTACGAGCGCGTGGCGCTCATCCGCTGCCCGGCCAGGATGTCGAGCGCCGTGACGCCCACCACCGCGCCGATGGCGATGGCCAGGTTGCGGCGGTTGCTGTCCTCGTCGCGCATGGCCGCGCCCAGCGAAGCCAGGTCCACCGCGTCGCCGGCCACGCGCCCCCACAGGAACGGGGCGATGCGGCTTCCCATCAGGATCGACGCGCCCGTGGCGACCTCGCGCAGCCCGTAGGCGCGCACGAGCTTCGCGTGGTCCTCCACCCCCAGCCAGCGGGTGAGCGGGCCGGTGGCGGCGAGCTCGGCCAGCCCCAGCCCGATGCTGAACCAGCCCAGCCCCACCGACAGGCGCTTGGCCCAAACGGGCGTGGCCAGCTCGGGCACCTCGTTGCGGATGCGGTTGACCTCGGTGCGCGGGCGGCCCATGGCGGCGGGCGCGCTGTAGCGCGGGGTTTCCGTCATCGTCGCGTCCATCGTCACCTCCTCGGCGGATCGGTTTACCGTCCAACCCGGGATCCTGCGGCCGGATTTCGGGGCGAACCCCTCTCGCATCCCCCATGCCGCCGGTTCGACAAACCCGTCGCAGCCTATGCGGAAGGAAAATGCGACTGAAGTCGCGGCTACAACTGCACACTGTCCGCCTTCGCGGACATCCCGCGGGGCCCATGGCGGTGCGCCACCGCGCCACCGGCCAGCGGATGCCGGATTCGCGACACGGAGCATGGGATACGTCGCGGATGAAGTCCGCGAAGGCGGACTGCGTGCCTTTGTAGCCGCGACTTCAGTCGCATTTTCGGGGGGGGGGATCTGTATCTCTCGACGAAACGAGCCCCAGCCCGGAAACCAGGGCTGGGGCTCTCGACGTCCGTCCCGCCGTGGCCGTTCAGCCGAGGCGGCGGAGGGCGAGGGTGAGGGTCGATTCGCCGACCTGGGCCTCGCCGCTGTAGTCGGCGTGGTCCATCTCCGCGGTCAGCTCGCGCGCCAGCGTCTGCTCCATGATGAAGTCGCGGTGCGCGTCCACCGCGCGGGCCACCGTCTCGTCCGCGCCCACGATGCCCAGCGCGATGCGCTCCTCCACGCGGAAGCCGGCGTCCTTGCGCATCACCTGAACCTGGCGGATCAGGTCGCGCACCATCCCCTCCTCCACCAGCCAGGGCGGCAGCTCGGTGTCCAGCGCCACCGTCATCGTCTCCCCCGACGCCACGAGAACCCCCTCGCGCGGCTGCGTCTTGCGCTGGAAGACCCGGTGCGGCAGCGGCTCGTGCCAGCCGGGAAGGGCCACGGGCTGCTCCCGGTCGTACATCTCCACCGCCGCAAGCATGTCGTCGGGGCGCATCTCGGCCAGCAGCGCCTTCAGCTCCTTCACCGCCCCCTTCAGCGTCGGCCCGGCCACGCCGAAGTCCAGGGTCAGGAACGGCACCTCCAGCTCCTCCTGGCTGCGGAGCGGCACCACCTCCTTCACGTTCACCTGGTCGGCAATCACCTCGCGCATCCGCTCCACCGCGCCCAGGTCGTCGCCGCTCGCGACCACGTCCATGCGCAGCAGCGGCTGGCGCACCTTCAGCCCGTGCTCGTTGCGCAGCCGGAGCGCCAGGGCGATGGCCTCGCGGGCGACGGCGGTGTCCTTCAGCACGATCTCCGCGCCTTCGTGCACCGGGAAGTCCTTGGGCCACCCCGCGAGATGGACCGACTCCACGTCGGCGACCGACGCGTCGTAGCGCCGCACCACCTTCTGCCAGAGCGCGTCGGTCACGAAGGGGATGACGGGCGCCATGGTCTGCAGCGCCACCCGCAGCGCGCGCAGCAGGCACCAGTACGCGGTGCGCTTGTCCGCGCTGTCCTCGCCGCGCCAGAAGCGGCGCCGGTTCACGCGGATGTACCAGTTCGACAGGTCGTCGATATACAGCTCGAACTCGCGCACCACGGACGGCGTGTCGAACGAGTCGTACGCCGTCGCCACCGCGCGCTTGTAGGCGTTGGTGCGCGCCAGCAGCCAGTGGTCCACCGTCGTCAGCCGCTCGAAGTCGGGGCGGAAGCCGGCCAGGTCCGGCTTGTCGAGCGCCGCGTAGGTGTTGAAGAAGACGAAGGCGTTCCACAGCCCCAGCAGCTGCCGCCGCACCTCGTCGCCCAGGTTGTAGCCGAAGCGCACGCTGCTCCCCACGTTGGCGCGGGCGAACAGGTAGCGCATCACGTCCACCCCCATCTCCTCGGCCGCGTCCTCGAAGGCGATCATGTAGCCCGTCTTCGAGAACTTGCGCCGGTCCTCGCTCACCACCGACTCGTACGACAGCACGCGGTCGTACGGCGCGCGGTCGAGGAGGGTGACGCTCATGTACAGCATGGAGTAGAACCACAGGCGCACCTGCTCGCGCATCTCCGTGATCCACTCCGCCGGATAGAACTTCTGGAAGCGCTCGCGGTCGTCGAAGTACCCCAGGGTGGAGAAGGGGACGATCCCCGCGTCCAGCCACACGTCGCCCACCTCCGTCACCCGCGAGACGGGCTGCGAGCAGCGGGGGCAGGAGATGCGGATCTCGTCCACCCACGGCCGGTGCAGCGAGGGGAGGTCGGCGTCCGGGTTCACCGCCCGCTCCAGCAGCTCCGCCTTGGAGCCGATCACCGTCACCTCCCCGCATTCGGCGCAGGGATAGAAGGGGAGCGGCATCCCGTAGAAGCGCTTCCGGGAGATGTTCCAGTCGCCCATGTTGGTCAGCCAGTCGGCCATGCGCTTGCCCACGTGCTCGGGCTCCCAGCGCACGGCCTCGGCGGCGGCCAGCATCCGCGGACGCACCGAGTCGGAGCGGATGAACCACTCCTCGCTGAGGCGGAACACCGTCTCCGTCTTGCACCGCCAGCAGACCGGATAGCTGTGCGTGTGCGGCTCGGCCTTGAACAGCTTCCCCGCCTCACTCAGCGCGTCCACGATCGGCTGGGCCGCCTCGGCGGTGCTCATCCCCGTCAGCCAGGCGAACCCGTCCACGTAGCGGCCGGACTCGTCGATGGGAAGGATGGTGGGCAGCCCCTCCGTCTTCCCCAGCTCGAAGTCCTCCGCGCCGCACCCGGGCGCGATGTGCACGATCCCCGTCCCCTCGTGCGGGTCCACGTCGCTCCACGCGACGACACGGTGGGGGACGCCGCGCTGGGCGTCGGTGTCGGGGAAGAAGGTCTCGTACTCCAGCCCGACCAGCTCCGCGCCGGGAAAGGTGCGCAGGATGTGCACGTCCTTCGCGCGGACGAAGGGCAGCGCCTCCTCGCCCACCACCAGCACCTCGTCGCTCCCGCCCGCGTGCACCTCGCAGTAGATGGAGGCCGGATTGACGGCGAGGGCGACGTTGGCGGGAAGGGTCCACGGCGTGGTGGTCCAAACCAGCGCGCGGCGGCCGTCCTGCAGCGTGGCCTTGGCGAAGATGGCGGTGTGCGTCAGCTCGCGGTGGCTGCCGGCGGCCTCGTGCTCGCTCAGGCTGGTGCCGCAGCGCGGGCACCAGGTCAGCGGCATGCGCATCCGGTGGATCCAGCCGTTCTCGTGGCAGGTCCGCAGGAAGTGCCAGATCCCCTGGATGTTGGTGTCGGTGTTGGTGAAGTACGAGTTGCTCCAGTCCATCCACTGCCCCAGACGGATGGACTGCCGGGCCTGGATGCCGGCGTACTTGGCCACGCGCTCCTTGCAGCGCCGCACGAACTCGGCGATGCCGTACGCCTCGATGTCGCGCTTGCTGGCGAAGCCCAGCTCCTTCTCCACCTCCACCTCCACCCACAGCCCCTGCGCGTCGAAGCCGTTCTGCCAGTTGCAGACGAAGCCCTGCAGCGCCTTGTAGCGGAGGAAAACGTCCTTCAGCGTGCGCCCCCAGGCGTGGTGCACGCCCATGGGGTTGTTGGCGGTGATGGGGCCGTCCAGGAAGCGGAACACCGGCCCGTGGGCGTTCTTCTCGCGCAGCTGGTCGAAGCACCCGCGCTCCTCCCAGTGGGCGAGAACGCCGTGCTCCAGCGCCACCATGTCGGGCGCGGTCTCCAGCTCTGCGTCCAGCTTCTTCGTCTCGGTCATTCTCTATCCCGGCGCGCTCTCCGCCCGCGCCTCCACAGGGCGGCAAGCGGTTGATTTTCCAATGGGGTGGAACCCGTGATGTTAGCCGTTCCTCATCCTGTTCGCCACCTCGGGCACAGCGGGATCTCACGCGGAGGCGCGGAGACGCGGAGGAGGCTGGGCGTGCACCTCCGCGTCTCCGCGGCTCCGCGTGAGATCTGCCAAGGTCTGGAGACGCAGATGAAGATCGCCTTCGCGTCAACCCCCGCCGCGGCTCGCGGAGATGATGCTTGACGGAAATGGGCGTCGCGAGCACTCTGGACGCATCTTCCTCCATCTTCCCACAGCGCATTCACCGATGACTGCCGACTCCCTCACCGGGCAGCTGCTGGACACCTGGCGCATCCACAACCGCATCAACCTCTACCTGCTCGACGCCATCGCGGGCGACGCGCTGGCCGACGTCGGTGCGACGAAGGGGCGCGGCGTGGGGAAGACGTTCGCGCACGTGCACAACGTGCGGCTGATGTGGCTGAAGTCCGCCGCGCCCGAGCTGCTGGAAGGATTGGAGAAGCTGGGAGATGCCGATGCCGCGCCGGACCGGGCGATGCTGCGCGCCGCGCTCCAGGCGTCCGCATCCGCCATCGAGACGCTGCTGGCGCGGGGATTGGAGGCGGAGAAGATCAAGGGATTCAAGCCGCACCCGGCCGCGTTCCTGGGCTACCTGATCTCCCACGAATCCCACCACCGCGGCCAGATCATGCTCGCGCTGAAGGCGAACGGGCACCTGCCCGACAGGAAGGTGCAGTACGGGATGTGGGAGTGGGGCGTGCGGTGAGGCCGGCATGACGGGTTGCCACGCGGGGCAGCCAGGCACCCTCGTCTTGTCAATTATCCTTTTCGGACTTAATATGCCCGCGCCCCGCTCCTGCCGTACCCCACCGCGCGGCGATCCTGTCCTGTTTCAAGGTGCAAGACACATGAAGAAGCTCAGCCTGTCGGTCGAGAGCCTGGTGGTGGAGTCGTTCACAACCGCGAACGGGCCGAAAGGGGCCGGTACGATCATCGGCCACATCGGTTACACCGGGCGCTGTGACACCGTGAACGCGACGTGCGACGGAGGAAACACCTGCGGAAACGCCACCTGCGGGGGCGTGCTGGAGCAGACCTGCGTCGAAAGCTGCCAGTCGTGCGACGTCTATCACTGCGGCACGCTGGACGGCTACGACTGCACGTACTTCCTCAACTGCATGTCGGACAACGGGCAGTGCCCCACCGGTGCCTCACCGGACGGATGCTGAACGCCCGGCTCACGGCCCCCTGACACGATTCACGCGTGAGCTCGCGCGGCGCCGGCAGGTTGCGGCGCCGCGCGCATTTCCGGTATGGCCCACGCCGTGATCGGCCCACGAAACATTCCCGGCCAAGACTCCACTTGCTATGAGCCAGGTTCACCGTCACGTTCCACCGTTCCGCCGGATTTCGCGCACTGAACGATAAAGGATCAGGATGAACCGCATCGGGCGCAGGGTGGCCATCGTGGAGGGGTGCCGGACGCCGTTCGCCCGGAGCGGCACCGACTTCAAGGACATGACCTCCACCGAGCTGGGGAAGATCGCCGTCCGCGAGCTGATCGCCCGGGCCGAGCTGGACGTGAACGAGATCGACCACGTGATCTTCGGCACGGTGGTGCAGTCGGTGAAGGAGCCCAACATCGCCCGCGAGGTCACGCTGGGCGCCGGGATCCCGCCGTCCGTCCCGTCGTTCACCGTGGGCCGGGCGTGCGCGTCGAGCAACCAGGCCATCACCAGCGGCGCCGAGCAGATCGCGCTGGGGCTGGCCGACGTGGTGATCGCCGGCGGCTCCGAGAGCCTCACCGATATCCCCATCCTCTTCTCGCCCGAGATGCGCAACGCCCTCGTCCGCGCCTCCAAGGCGCGCAGCCTGGGCGAGCGGCTGAAGGCGTTCGCCACCATCCGCCCGAAGAGCCTGATCCCCGTCACCCCCGCCATCGCCGAGCCCACCACCGGGCTGACGATGGGCGAATCGGCGGAGAAGATGGCGCAGGAGAACGGCATCTCCCGCGAGGAGCAGGACAAATGGGCGCTGCGCTCGCACCAGCTTGCCGCCGCGGCCACCGCCGACGGGCGGCTGACGGCGGAGATCGCCGCGGCGTACATCCCCCCGAAGTACGAGAAGGTGGTCACCAGCGACAACGGCATCCGCTCCGACACCTCGCTGGAGAAGCTGGCCTCGCTGAAGCCCGTCTTCGACCGCAGGTACGGCACGGTCACCGCCGGCAACGCCAGCCCGCTGACCGACGGCGGGAGCGCGGTGCTGCTCATGAGCGAGGAGAAGGCGAAGGCGCTGGGATACAAGCCGCTGGGCTACATCCGCAGCTACGCCTACGCCTCGCTCTCGCCCGCCGACCAGCTGCTGCAGGGGCCGGTGTACGCCTGCCCGGTCGCGCTCGACCGCGCGGGGCTGACGATGCAGGACATCGACCTGATGGAGGTGCACGAGGCGTTCGCCGCGCAGGTGCTCTCCAACTTCCAGTGGTTCACCAGCGACAAGATCGCGAAGGAGCGGCTGGGGCGGGACAGGGCGGTGGGGCTGCCGGACGAGGACCGCATCAACGTGATGGGCGGCTCCATCGCCATCGGCCACCCCTTCGGCGCCACCGGCGGGCGCATCACCATCACCCTGCTGAACGAGCTGCGCCGCCGCGGCAAGCAGTTCGGCCTCATCTCCGTCTGCGCGGCCGGGGCGATGGGGTTCGTGATGGTGGTGGAGACTGAGTAGGGGACAGGGGACAGGGACGGAAGAAGGGCTCCCGGCGCGGAATGCGTCGGGAGCCCTTTCTTCTCTGCGTCTCCATGCCTCGCTGGATCTCACGCGGAGACGCGGAGTCGCGGAGGTGCATGGGCCACGACTCCGCGACTCCGCGGCTCCGCGTGAGTTCAGCGGTGCGGAGGATCCGCGAGGATGCCGGATGAATTTGGCGGGCGGTCGAGCGGTCCGGCGAGCCAGACGCGCGCGCCCTCCATCCCCTCCAGCGACTCGGGGAGATGGGGGACGGGGAGATGCTTCCCATCCCCCGTCACCAGCGCCCACCCGCCGCCTTCCCGCGCCAGGACGCCGTCGGTCGCCGCGACGCCGCCCGATGCGCGGACCGCGAAGCGATCGACGCGGAACACGCCGGGCCGCACGGTCGCGCCCCATACGGCGACCTCCAGCCCCGCCATCCGGTCCAGCAGCGGCCGCTCGCCCTCCAGCGTCACCGCACGGCGGCCGCCGTCCATCAGCAGCGCCACCGACGTCCCCGGCTCCGAGCCGACGACCTCGACCATGCCGCGAAGCGAGTCGCCCGCCGCCGCGACGAGCGCGGCGGCGGGCGGAGCCGGCGTCCCCCGCACGCACGCCATGGCGGCGAGCGCGCAGGGGACCAGGACGGCGCGGATCAGCACGCTACTGCAGGCGGGCGACCGCGAGGCGCAGGTCGGTCGGGAGCGTTCCGCCCCCGCTGGCCTCGAGCCGCAGCAGCTGCGCGGCCGTTTGCGTGCCGCTGAACTCGAAGTAGCGCGTGCCGCCGCCGCGCATGGTGGTGGACGCCAGCGGGGCGACCGAGCCGAACGACAGCGGCGTGGGCACCAGCAGGAACGGGCTGGTGTAGGTCGCGGGGAAGTCGGCGTTCAGCCCCGCGTAGATGTCGCGCGTGTTCCAGGTGGGGAGCTGGATGTCGGCGCTCGGCGCCGCCAGCCCGGGATAGTCGTCGGCGTACAGCGACAGCCCCCACCCGCCCACCAGCTGGCCGATGGACACACCGGCGCGCCCGCTCAGGTTGGTGACCCCCGAGGTGGTCGAGTTGGTGAGCGCCGTCAGGAACGCGGCGTCCGACGCACCGTACCGGTCGATGGAGTAGCGCACCAGCGACCACGAGAACGCGTAGAAGAGCGACTGCGTGTCGTTCGGCGAGGGGCCGAACGGCGAGTAGAAGCGCCCGTTCTGGCCCACCAGGTAGTTGGCCAGCGTGGAGAAGTGCCGCTGCATGATCACCGCAGGGCGGCGCGTGTTGGCGTTGCACGCGGCGGTGGTCGGACGCGCGTCGCAGTACAGGTTGATGGGGTTCGCGGCGCTGCCGTACCCCGTGTTGCCCTTCCACGCCACGTTGTCGACCGCGTTGCGCATCCACAGCTCCTCGCTGTGCCGCGCGGTGCCCTCCTCCAGCCAGCTCGCCTCGAACGCCGGGGCGTTGTTGGCCACGCGGGCCGCCATCGAGGCCACGTGCTTGCTCTCGTGGATGAAGGTGCTGCGGATGGTGCGGTACCAGTAGTCCGGCGTGCCCACGGTGCCGAAGCCCGTGCCGTTGATGGTGGGCTGGTAGGCGTAGAAGTACTCGCCGAAGTTGCTGGCGCCGAAGCTGGCGGTGGCGCCGCTGGCATCCAGCCCGGTGTAGGGGCCGCCGGCCGCGCGCGGAGCGGTAGTGGTGTCGTTGTTGGGGAACTGGTCGCAGCTCACCACGAACCCGGCCACGCCGCTGAACGAGTTGTTGATGCGGGGCGTGAACAGCGCGATCTCGATCCCGTTGTTGTCGGTCTCGGCGTCGCGGCGCAGGATGTCGCCGAAGTTGTTGCGGATGATCGGCTCCATGTCGGCGTTGAACTGGTCGCCGATCTGCTGGTAGTACGCCGCCATCGAGGCGTTGTCGGAGAAGCGCAGCCCCGCGGGGGTGGCGTCGTCCTCGTAGATGGCCAGCTTGCCGTTGAAGTACACGCGGGTGGCGTTCACCACGTAGAAGCTGCTGCAGATGGTCTGCCCCGCCGGCGGCGAGATGTTCGACACGCGGAACTGGCGCGTGGACGGCGGGTCGCCGTACACCACGTCACGGTTGAGCCGCATTCCGCGCGGCGCCCGGCCGCGGGGGAACTGCGCGCGGCCCAGCTCGTAGGCGGCGCGGTTCTTCTCCAGCAGGTCGTAGTGCCGCTCGTCGGCCACCTTCTGCCGCGCCGCCTCCATCGCGTCGTCCAGCGACAGCCGCGCGGGCGCCAGCTGCTCGGGCGCGCGCACGGCGGCCGGCGCCGCGGCCGCCGGCGCGTCGCCGTCGGCCGAGAACTGGAACGGCGCGTTCGACGAGGGCGACGCGTTCACGCTGAACACCGTCACCACGTAGCGCGCGGCCGTGCCCGTGGCCGCCAGCTCGTTGCACTGCGACTCGGACGAGCTGGTCAGGACCACCGCCTCGCCCACGCCCAGCGTGCGCTGCGCCACCTGCAGCGGGTGCGTCCGGTCGGCGCCGCGCATCCCGTTGGCCGTGACGTTCACCGCCACGTTGCCGCTGGCCGTGCAGGGCACGGTCACCTGCAGCGAGGTCGCGTCGCCGCCCGTCACCGAGGCCGCGCGCCCGCCGATGCTGACGGTGTTGCTGCCCGGCGTGGCGTTGAAGTTGATCCCCGTGAGCGTGGCCGTGGCGCCCGGCACCAGCGGCGAGGGCGACACCGAGGTCACCTGCGGCGCCGCCGACGCCAGCGTGCCCGGCTGCGTCTCGGTGGCCACGTACAGCGTGAAGCTGAAGGTGGTCACGCTGAGCGGCATGCTCAGCTGCCAGGGCTTGGAGGCCGAGACCTCGGCGGTGGCCAGGATGCCGTCGGCGCCCAGCTCGCCCTGGTCCACGCCGCCCACCGCGCCGCCGTACTGGAAGTAGTCCTGCCCGGTGCTGGTGAAGGTGCCCTGCCCCGTGGCGTTGGCCACGGTGATCTCGCCCTCGCCCGCGGTGGCGGTGGGGGCGCTGGCGAAGAACACCTGCACGCCGCTGGCGTGGCGCGTGCTCCCGTCGGCCGTGCCCAGGGCCAGCGTGGACAGGTTCTGCACCGTCATGTTGAACGAGAACACCGACGTGCCCGTGTTGTAGGCCACGCCCGACGAGGCCAGGCGCACGTAGGTGCCCTGGCCGCCCAGCACGTGCGCGCTGGCGCGGAAGCCGTTGGCCGTGGGAGTCAGCGCCAGCGGGTCGCAGGTGACCGACGCCCGGGCCACGCTGGCCGTGCAGCGCAGCGCCGCCACGGCGTTGCGGGGCAGGTCGATGGGGCGGTCGACGGGCGACGCCGGGGTGCCGGCCCGGTCGCCGCAGGCGGCCAGCAGCGGAAGCACGGCAAGCGCGGCCGCCGCGAAACGCGTGGAAATTCGTCGGTGCATGCGGGGGTCCCGTGGACAGAAACGTGTGGGCGCGCGCGGGAAGGCTCCGGCGTGCGATTGCCGACAGGCGGCGGGACAGCGATGTGGGGATGGGGGAGATCTTCCGGCGGACGTGAGGGCCGGAGCGAAGGAAAATACACGACTTCGGGAAGATCACAACCTCCCGCCCGTCACAGATGTTCCCGAGCGAGACCAGAAGGCCAATGCATTTGCACCGCCGGACGGGTTCGCGCCGGAGAAGCGGAGCGACGGAGGCTTCCCGCGTCTCCCCGCCTCGCTGGATCTCCCGCGGAGACGCGGAGGAGCGGAGGTGCCGGGGCAGCATCTCCGCGTCTCCGCGGCTCCGCGTGAGACCTGCGGGGCGGCGGTGGCGCGCGGATCGCTACATCGACGACAGTCACGGCCGGGGTGCTAGGGGCGATCAGAAATCGAGGAGGAGCATGGCGCGGGATGCGTGGGAGTATCGCGGGCGCTGGGCGCTGGTGACCGGCGCGTCGTCCGGCATCGGCAAGGCGTTCGCGCGCGAGCTGGCGCGGCGCGGGATGCACGTGGCGCTGGCCGCGCGCCGCGAGGACCGCCTGCGCGCGCTGGCGGACGAGCTCGCGTCCGCGCACCGCATTCGCACGCTGGTGCTCCCCGCCGACCTGGGCGAGCCCGGTGCCGCGGGCGAGCTCTGGCGCCAGGCGGCGGAGGGGCGAGACATCCACCTGCTGGTGAACAACGCCGGCTTCGGGCTGAAGGGCGCCTTCCACGAGCTGCCGCTGGAGCGCCAGTCGGAGATGGTACGCGTGAACTGCATCGCCCCCATGGAGCTGGCGCACCACGCGCTGAACCGGATGCGCGGCCGCGGCGGAGGGATCGTCAACGTCGCGTCCGTCGCTGGCGCGCAGCCCATCCCCCTGATCGCCACCTACGCCGCGTCCAAGGCGTTCCTCATCTCCCTCTCCGAAGCCCTCGCCATCGAGTCGCGCGAGGCCGGCGTCCGCGTGGTGACGGTGAACCCGGGCCCGGTGAAGACCGGCTTCCAGGCCGTCGCCGGGACCGAGGTGCGCGACCGGGCGCCTGGCATCCGCACCCCGGAACAAATTGTGGACGCCGCGCTCCACGCGCTGGAGACCGGGCGGATGACCGTCACCCCCGGCCTCGTCAACCGCCTTGCCGTCGCCGCCGTCCGCGTGGCCCCGCGCGGCCTCGCCATCCGCGCCGCGAAGGCGGTGATGCGGCGCCTGCGGTGAACGCGGTTCCGGTGGCGGTGCGGGGGCGATCGGAGCTGGGCTCGCTTTCAGATGTTCCCCATCCACCGGACCCATCCGATCCCCCGCCGCGGCGCTGGCGCGCGGCGGGGGACGGTTTTATATTGGCCGAAATTCAGCCGCACTCCGCCTGCCCGCATCACCCTCCCACAGAGACCGTCCGCCATGCCCGCCTGGGATTCGAACGCCTATCTCCGCCGCCTCCACCGCGCTACGCTCCGCGCCGTGCTCCTCTGCCTGGCGGCCGTGCCGGCCTGGCTCCTGCTCGGCGCCTGGCTCGGCGACCACGACGTCTGGATCGTCGGCGGGGTCATCGCCGGCATCTTCGTGCTGTACGCCGCGTGGCACCTGCCGGCGCTGCTGGACCCGCGCCGCCACGCCAGCTTCCGCGCCCTGGCCGCATACGGCGACCCCGAGCAGGTGGCGCAGGCGCTGGCGGTGGAGATCGCGCGCGGCGGGCAGACCGTGCTGGGCGTGACGGTGGGCAGGGAGTGGATGCTGATCCCGTCGTTCGCGCGGCTGGACGCCGTGCGCCCCGCGGACGTGATGTGGACGTACCCCAAGGTCACCACCACGCGCTACTACGGCGTGATCCCCGTGAACCGGCGGCACGACGCCATCATCGTCACCCGCGGCCGCCAGTACACGGTGAACGGGAAGGAGAAGACGGTGCACGAGCTGATCCGGACCGTCCACCACGCGGCGCCGTGGGCGCACGTGGGGTACACCGACCGCCTGAGCGTGCTGTTCGAGCGCCGGAACCGCGAGACCACCTTCGGCTACGTGGACTCGCGCCGCGAGCAGATGCTGGCCGGCGGCTGACGGCCCCCGCGACGAGTCGGGAAAGGTGCTTGACCGATCCCGCGGCCGCCGTTATCATCCCTCCGCGCCTTCACCGGCGCCGCGGCGAGTTCTGGCGATTGCTCCGCGTTACAAATGTGCTAAACCGCTCGGGGGGTCCCCGGCGGTCGCATCCGCCGGGGACCCCTTTTGACATTCCACAGATCCGGCCCGCGGCGGTTGCGCGGGCGGTGCGGGCGCTTTGAACAGCGACAGCTTGGCGGGCCCGCGCCGGCAACGGATCACCGCCTAAAGCGTCGTCCGGGTCCCCCTCGCCCTTCGCGACGGGGGACCCTTTCTTCGTTCCGGCACCGGCCGGACGCCAACACCCGAGCCCCGAAACGAGAGACCATGAGCACCGTCCTCGACCCCACGCGCGCCCCGGCCACCGTGGCGTACACGTTCACCAGCGAGTCGGTCAGCGAAGGCCACCCCGACAAGGTGTGCGACACCATCGCCGACTCGATCCTCGACGCGCACCTGGCCGCCGACCCGGCCAGCCGGGTGGCCTGCGAGGTGCTGTGCAAGGAGAACAACGTGGTGCTCGCGGGCGAGATCACCTCGAACCACGGCGTGAACTACGACGAGCTGGTGCGCGAGGTGGTGCGCGAGATCGGGTACGTGGACGCCGACCAGGTGTTCCGCCCCGACAACCTGAACGTGCACATCTTCCTCTCGCGCCAGGCGGCCGAGATCGCGCAGGGGGTGGACGCCGACACCAGCCTGTCGGGCGAGCAGGGCGCGGGCGACCAGGGGATCATGTTCGGCTACGCGACCGACGAGACGCCGGAGCTGATGCCGCTGCCGATCCTCCTCGCCCACCGGCTGGCGCGCTCGCTGGCCACGCACCGCAAGAACGGCGCGGTCGGCTGGCTGCGGCCGGACAGCAAGACGCAGGTCTCGGTGCGCTACGAGAACGGCGCGCCGGTGGCGGTGACCGACGTGCTGGTGAGCACGCAGCACTCGGCCGACGCCGACCGCGAGGCCATCCGCCAGTTCGTGGCGCTGAACGTGGTTCCCGAGGCGCTGGGGCAGTGGTACCACGACGACATCGCGCTGATGGTGAACCCCACCGGCAGCTTCGTGCAGGGCGGCCCCAGCGCCGACGCCGGCGTGACCGGGCGCAAGATCATCGTGGACAGCTACGGCGGGATGGGGCGCCACGGCGGCGGCGCGTTCAGCGGCAAGGACCCCAGCAAGGTGGACCGCTCGGGCGCGTACTTCTGCCGCTTCGTGGCGCGGCAGGTGGTGAAGGCGGGGCTGGCCAGGCGCGCCGAGGTGCAGGTGGCGTACGCGATCGGCGTGGCGCAGCCGGTGTCGGTGAAGGTGGACACCTTCGGCACGGGCGACGAGCGCGCGGCGGCCGAGTACGTGCGCCAGAACTTCGACTTCCGCCCGGGCGCCATCGTGGAGCGGCTGAACCTGCTCCGCCCGATCTACCGCCTGACCACGAACTACGGCCACTTCGGCAAGCCGGAGCTGCCCTGGGAGGAGTAGGACCGGGCGATCATCGATCCGCCTGGCTTCAGCAGTTCACCCGGCCCTCTCCGAACGAGAGGGCCGGGTATTTTCTATCTGAATGGAGCTTGGGATTCAGGACTTCACCGCGACCTCTTCATCTCCGCGTCTCCCAACGATGATTTCAACGATGTAGCGGCCGGCACCGGCTTAGTAGACCCGGTAATTCCCGCGGCTGAGAAAGATCCCGTGCCCCGTGCGGTTGCTGCACGTCAGCCCCGCGATCTGCGACAGGCAGGTGAACGGGCCGGCGCGCCAGCTCTGCCCGTACTGCAGCGCGGGTCCCTGTCCCAGCACGGTGTCGCCGTGGCACACCCAGTACGGGCGGCCGGACGCGCTCATCCCCAGCGCGTCGCCGTAGTCCAGGTCGCAGCTGCGCGGGTGCGATGGGCCGCGCCAGTTCTTCTCGCCGATGTCGCACCTCAGCTCCCACGTGCCCGAGTTGTCGTCCGCCGCGCAGCCGATGTTGCCGGTGGGCGTGTGGAACGCGCGGTAGCTGGCGTGCGGCGGCGTGGACCGCGCGAGCGGCGCGGCCAGCGTCAGGACGATGGCGATCAGTGGGCGGATCATGGTGCGGCTCCGGAGGCGGGGTGATGAAGTCGAACGGCTAGATTCTAATCTCCATCCACGGAAATCCAACAGAAAGGTGGCGATGGGACTCTTGAATGCATCGCCTCCGCTCTGGCGTGAGCGGCGTTCAACGGTGACGTTGCAGGCGTGGGCCGGTCCGCATCTTCCCCGATCTCCATCTCTCCCATGCCGTTCACGCAGACGCCGCCCTCGCTCGGCAACCAGTACGACGCAGACCTGGCGCTGCGCTCGCTCCTCGCGCGCGTGCTGCCGGCGGAGGTGCTCGCGGAGGTCGAGCCGGGGCTGCGGGAGATGGGACGCCTTTCCGCCGAGCTCTACCCGGCGCAGCTGGCCGACCTGCCGAACGAGCCGCGGCTGGTGCAGTGGGACGCGTGGGGGAACCGCACCGACCGCATCGAGCTGACGCCGCTCTGGTGCACGGCCGAGCGCATCGCGGCGGAGCACGGGGTGGTCGCGGCGGCGTACGACCCGGCGCACGGCCCGTTCGCGCGGGTGCACCAGTTCGCGCTGGCGTACCTCTTCACCCCGTCCACCGACATCTACTCCTGCCCGCTGGCGATGACCGATGGCGCCGCCCGCGCGCTCCTCGCCTCCGGCAACGACGGGCTGACGCGGCGCGCGGTGCCGCACCTCGTCTCCCGCGACCCCGCGACGTTCTGGACCAGCGGGCAGTGGATGACGGAAACGGCGGGCGGCTCGGACGTCGGCAACTCGGAGACGGTGGCGCGGCGGGGGGATGACGGGCGCTGGCGGCTGCACGGGCGCAAGTGGTTCACCTCGGCCGCCACGTCGCAGATGGCGCTGACGCTCGCGCGGCCCGAGGGCAACGCGCCCGGCGGCCGCGGGTTGGCGCTGTTCTACCTGGAGACGCGGGGGGATGACGGGCGATTGAACGGCATCCGCATCGACCGGCTGAAGGACAAGCTGGGGACGCGCAAGCTGCCGACCGCGGAGCTGACGCTGGACGGCGCCGTCGCCACGCCCGTGCGCGGCTTGGACGGCGGCGTGCGCAGCATCGCCCCGATGCTGAACGTGACGCGCACCTGGAACGCGGTGAGCGCGGCGGCGCTGATGCGGCGCGGCGTGGCGCTGGCCCGGGCATACGCGCCGCTGCGGCGGGCGTTCGGCGAGCCGCTCTCAGAGCTGCCGCTGCACCTGGACACGCTCGCCGGCGCGCAGGCGGAATTCGAGGGCGCGCTGCACCTCACCTTCCGCGTGGTCGGGCTGCTCGGCCGCGCCGAGGCGGGGGCGCTGGACGACGCGGGGCGCGCGCTGCTGCGCATCCTCACCCCCATCGCCAAGCTGGCCACCGCGCGCCAGTCGGTCGCCGTCGCCAGCGAGGTGGTGGAGTCGTTCGGCGGCGCGGGGTACGTGGAAGACACGGGGATCCCGTCGCTCCTCCGCGACGCGCAGGTGCTGGCGATCTGGGAGGGGACGACGAACGTGCTCGCGCTGGACACGCTGCGCGCGCTGAACGACGCCGGCGGGCTGGACCCGGTCGTGGCCGAGGTCGCGCGGTGCGCGGCGGAGGTGCGCGACGCGTCGCTGGGCGCCCCCACGCGCGCCGCCCTCCGGGCGACCGAGCACGCGGCGGAGTGGATGCGCCACGCCACGCGCGCGGGCGAGCCGGCCGTTCAGGCGGGCGCGCGCCGCTTCGCGATGACGCTGGGGCGCGCACTGGAGACGGCGCTGCTGGCGGCCCACGCGCAGTGGGCGCTGGACCGCGGCGACGCCCGCCCCGCCGCCGCCGCGCGCCGCCTGGCCGCCAACGGCATCGACCTGCTCGCCGCGGTCGACGCGGACGACTCGCGGCTGCTGGTCCACGAGCGAGCGCCCGAATCCGCATCGGCCGCCGAAGCCGCTTCCGGGGCGGCCCAGCTCATCGCCTGAGCGACGGGAGATCCATGGAACCGCACGGAAAACGGATACGGCCGCTGCCGTCGCCGCGCCACTTCATGCGGCGCTTCGCCCGCAACGCGGCGGTCGTGTTCGGCGTGGTGTTCCTGGCGCTGAGCATCGGCGCGGTGGGGTACCACGCCACCGACGGGCTGGACTGGCTGGACGCGTATCTCAACGCGGCGATGATCCTCACCGGGATGGGCCCGCTCGCGCCCTTCCGCAGCTCCGCCGCCAAGGTGTTCGGGATCTTCTACTCCGTCTTCAGCGGCGTCGTCTTCCTCTCCATGATCGCGGTTCTCCTGGGCCCGCTGGCGCAGCGCTTCCTCCACCGCTTCCACCTGGAGCTGTACGAGGACGAGCCGGCGCCGAAGCCGTCGTCCTCCTCGTCATCTCCCCTCGCCTGAATCTCATCGGGACACGGATGCCCCTCTCAAGCAGCTGGTGAGTCCGCGACGTCCCAATCTGTACCATCCATGCCACAAAACAGCGAATCGCCCGCTCGTTAAGCGATGCGACGAAGTGCTGCTTCGCCGCAAATCCATGTTCTTTTCCCGAAATCGCTTAGGGCCGCGGTCCGGAACGGCGCGGAGGGGGCCGGAAACACGCAAAACCGCGCGGTCCGCGGCCGGTACGGATCCTGATTTCTGGTGGGCCGTCGCCGGCGAACGGCGGCGGCGCGCGGCCTCATCTGTCAGGCCGCGCGGATGCGGCATGCTGCCGCGATGATCGCGGGCGCATGGCGCCCGGATTCACCCAACGCGAAAGCGCGAAAGGATATCGTACCATGAAGAAGCTCAGCCTGAACCTCGACGAGCTGCAGGTGGAATCGTTCAGCACCCGCGGCGGCGTGAAGCCGCGCGGCACCGTGAACGCCAACGCGGCGACCGTCGACGAGTATACCTGCTGGTCCTGCGTGGACCCCGGCTGCACCACGTCGCAGCAGCCCTACACGGGGATGGGCGCGGGATGCTCGGAGTATGCCTCGTGCCTGGACGGTTGCGGCGGCGGCGGCAGCTACTTCAGCCGCGGCGACACTTGCGGCGACCCCACCGAATACAACACCTGCACGCAGGACTACAAGCACTGCGGCTACTGATCCGATCGCACCATCCCTGAACGCGAAGGGCCGCGGCTCCACACGAGCCGCGGCCCTTCGCGCGTCCGCCATCCCGCGCTTCAGCGGTACAGGTCCGCGCGCGACCAGGGGACGGAGGCGCGGCCGCCGTCCAGCTTCGCGAGCAGCGCCTGGTTCAGCGTCAGGTGCCCGGCCGCGAACTGCCACGCCGCCACGCCCATGTGGATGCGCCGCAGGCGGTACTTCGGCTCGCCCTCCAGCCGGACGACCTCGTCGCGGTTCGCCTCCAGGTTGCGCGTCCAGCACTGCAGCGTGCGGGCGTAGTGCTCGCGCAGGTTCTCCACGTCGCGCACCTCGAATCCCGCGCGCTCGGCGGGGAGGTTGGCCTCGCTGACGGAAACCAGGTCGCCGGTGGGAAAGATGTAGCGGCGGCGGAACTCGGCGCTTCCCACCAGCTTTTCGGTGAGCGCCTTCTCCGCCGCCAGCCGCACGCTGCGCCCCGGGCTCACCCGCCCGCCGATCCCGTGGTTCAGGAAGAGCCCGCCCGGCTTCATCAGCCCGAAGATGCGGGCGAAGTACTGGGGGAGACGCGGCCCGCCCACGTGCTCGAACATCCCCACGCTGGCGACCCTGTCGAACGGCTCCTCGCGCAGGTCGCGGTAGTCCTGGATGCGGATCTCCACGCGGTCCCTCACCCCGGCCTCGGCCACGCGCCGGACGGCCAGGTCGTGCTGCGCCTGGCTGAGCGTGACCCCCAGCGCGCGCACGCCGAAGCGCTCCGCCGCGTAGATCACCAGCCCGCCCCACCCGCAGCCGATGTCCAGAAGCCGGTGGCCCGGCCGCAGCCGCAGCTTGCGGCAGATGTGCTCCAGCTTCAGCTCCTGGGCGGCGTCCAGGTCCTCCGCGCCGGTGGCGAAGTACGCGCAGGAGTACAGCATCCGCCGGCCCAGGAAGAGCCGGTAGATGTCGTTCCCGGCATCGTAGTGGTAGCGGATCCCCTTCAGGTCCCACTCGCGGCTCCCCTCCGCCGCGCCGAGCCGCGCGCGCCCGACCGCGCCCCCCGCGAAGCCGTCCTTCGGCAGCGCGCGCCAGAGCCGCGCGATCTCCCGCACGTCGCGCGCGGAGCGGATGTTCTCCCGGTACGCCTGGATCCCCGGCGCCGCGGTCCACACGTCGCCCTCGATCTCGAAATCCCCCCGCCCGTACGCCTCGCCCAGCGAAAGGGCCAGCGGAATGCGGAACATCCGCCGCAGCGCCCCCGGCCGGGCGACCGCCAGCGTGAACCCCGGCTCGCCGTCCGCCGGAAGCACCGTCCCCTCCCACAGTCGTACGTCGAACGGACGGGGGACGGGAAAGAGCCGGCGCAGGAACGCGGCGGCCGCGCGGACGGCGGAATCAGCGGGCCCGGAGCGGCGGGACGTCGGCGAGGCGGCGGTCAGCATCGGCGTCGGGGGACGGGGGGAGATCCGGAGCCTCGAAGGTGGCGAAAATGCGACTGAAGTCGCGGCTACAACGGCACGCAGTCCGCCTTCGCGCCGCCTTCGCGGACTTCATCGGCGCCGGGAGCGCAGCGTCGCGGCCCGCACCCATGGTGAGGGAGCTACCTCTCCCGGTACGGGAGAGGTGGACGGCCTCGGCCGGCCGGAGAGGGCGCGAGGCCGGAGGCGCACTCAGCACTCAGCACTCAGCACTCAGCACTCAGCACTCAGCACTCAGCACTCAGCACTTCTTTCCATCAACCCGGATTCTCCAGCACCACCCGGTACGCCTGGTTGCGCTCGCTGCGGTGGCCCTCGGCGGCGCCCCAGAGGTAGAGCTGGAACTTGCGGTACAGCTCCTTCCCCCAGCGCCGCTCGATCTCCTCGCGGGCGCGGTCCAGGTTCGTGGCCCAGTGCCGCAGCGTCAGCGCGTAGCTGTGATTGTCGTCCCACACGCCGCGCAGGCGGAAGGGCGAGCGCGCCACCTCGGCCAGGTACTCGTGCAGGCACATGAGCGAGCCGTTTCCAGGGTAGATGTACTTCACCAGGAAGGCCACCTGCCCGTGCTTCTTCCGCGTGGCGCTGGCGTCCAGGTAGATCCTGCCGCCGGGCTTCAGCAGCTCGCCGTACTTCTTCAGCGTGGCGCGGTAGTCCGGCAGGTGCTCCGTCACCCCGAGGTTCACGATGGCGTCGTAGCGCTCCGCGGGCTGGTGGCGGAACAGGTGCTCCAGCCGCACCTCGCACGGCAGCGTCTCCCGGTCGATCAGCGCGCGCAGGAAGCGCTCGGACTGGCGGGAGATGGTGAGCGAGGTGACGCGGACGCCGTGCTGCCCCGCGTGCTCGGTGAAGGCGCCCCACCCCCCGCCGATGTCCAGCACGCGGTCACCCGGCTTCGCGCCCACGGCGTCCAGCGCGAAGTCCAGCTTGCGCGTGATCGCGTCTTCCAGCGGCTCGTCGTCGCGCTCGAAGATCGCCTGCGAGTAGCAGCGGTGGCGGCGGTCCAGCCAGAGGAGGTAGAAGTCCTGGTCGTAGTCGTAGTGCTCGGCGATCCAGCTCTCGTCGGCCTTCACCCGGCCCTTGAGCAGCGGCTGCACGAAGCGCCAGGCGAACTGCAGCGGATGGCGGTCGGAGAAGAAGTCGCGGACGTCGATGGCGGACAGGAAGTCGCCCTCCAGGTCGATGTCGCCGTTGAGGTAGCCGGCGGTGACGGCGAGCAGGTCCAGGCTTCCCAGCGCGGACGCGCCCTTGCCGTTGTTGGCCACGAGGGTGAAGCGCGGCTCGCCCGGCCCGAAGCGCTCCAGCCGCCCGTTGGAGCGGACGGCGAAGGGAACGGCCTCGCGGCCGGAGAAGAAGGTGCGGTAGCGGGTGCCGAGTGCCGTGACGGCGCGATCGAACTCCGTGCTCATCGTTCCTCGCGGGCGGAGGGGGCGACGATTGCCGGGCGGCGCCATCCGGGCCGCCGCTGGAGTTGACTTGGTGGGACCCGAAAGCTCGCGAGGCCCGCCGTGCGCGGCAAGAGGAAGCGGCGCGCCCGCCCCTGGACGCGCCGCCGCATCGATCACACCACCCCGGGCAAGGACGCTGATCCGCCCCCTGTCCCCTGTCCCTTTCCCCTGTCGCCTAATTCCGCGTCGCCGGCGCCGCGGTGGTGCGCGTCCAGATCACGATCACCCCGCACATGGCCCTGGATCCGCCCCACTGCGCGGGCACGTTCCCCATGTAAAGCTCCACCCCCTCGATGTCCGCGGGAAAGAACTCGGTGTCCACGGGGCCGTCGGGACGGTAGGGAAAGCCGTCGACGAAGTAGATCGGCGCGCAGTCGCCCCCGTTGCTCATGGCCACCGCGCGCGCGTTGCGCACCGTGTTCCCCTCGGGCCCCGGGCTCACGCGGACACCGGGCATGCCGCGGAAGATGTCGGAGAACACCAGCGCGTTGCGCTCCTCGATCTGCGCGCGGGTGATGAAGCGGCCCACGGTGGAGTTCTGCGCCCGGCGGTAGAACTCCTCGACGCGCGGGTCCCGCGACCGCTCGCGCGCCGCCGCCGTGATGCCGGGAAGGGACACGGCGATCGGCTCCATCAGCACCAGCGCGTCGCGCTCCTCGCCGGGGGCCAGCTGCAGCAGCACCGCCCGGGGGATGCGGCCGATCAGCGTAACGCTGGCGCGGTGCGTCCCCGCGCCCAGCCCGGCGACGCGGAGCTCCCCGCGCGCGTCCGTGACCCCGCGGACGCGGTTGTCGACGGACACCTGCACGCCCGGAAGCGCCTGCTGCGTCTCCGCCGCGAACACGCTGAAGGTGACGGCGCTCTGCTGCGCCGCCGCGGCCTTGGCCGCGGCGAAGCAGGCAAGCGCGGCCAGAAGGGCGGGGCGGACGGGATTCGTGCGGCGCATCGGATGACCGGGGTGCGGGTAACCGGGACACATCCTACCACATCATACGTCAGGGATTCAACGGGATCCGCGCGAACACGTGAAGGTGACGGTGCCCTGCAGCGCGGCCGCAGGCGCCGCCGCGACCATCGTCACGGCCAGCGCGGCGAGGACGCGGAGCGTGGGATGGGGGGATCGTCATGGCGGAAAGCATCGGGAGGAGGATGCCGCGCGTTGACCGCATCCCCAATATCATGCGCCGCCTCCGATGGCGCGAGACGCAGAATGTCGCGAACGCCGCCGGGGCGCGCGCCGGAGGGGCGCGGTTGCTCCGCCACCCGGCGGGCGGTAACTTTCAGCGTTTTTCCGAGCCACAGGCGCGGAACGGTCCATGCGGTCCGGAGCACGGCTTCGGACCCGTCCCGCGTCTCCGCTGCCTACCTTGCGTTCGATCCGTGGGCGGCCACCGTTCGCCGCCCGGGAGATGGAGATATGAGCACCCAGGCGCCCGGCGTTCCCGCCGGCGGCTACGCGCCGCGCGGCAAGGACAACGGGATCGTCAAGAGCAAGGGCACGGTGAACCTTCCGCGCCCCGACGGCCACGAGCCGGTGAGCCACCGCGCGCGCAAGCCCGAGTGGCTGAAGGTGCGTGCCCCCGGCGGCACCAACTACCTGCGGCTGAAGGGGCTGATGCGCTCGCAGGGGCTGCACACCGTGTGCGAGGAGGCGCACTGCCCCAACATCGGCGAGTGCTGGGAGAGCGGCACCGCCACCTTCATGATCCTGGGCGACGTGTGCACCCGCGCCTGCAAGTACTGCGCGGTCGCCCACGGCATGCCCGCCGAGCTGGACTGGGACGAGCCCCGCCGCGTGGCCGACTCGGTGGCGGCCATGGGGCTGGAGCACGCGGTGATCACCTCGGTGAACCGCGACGAGCTCTCCGACGGCGGCGCGGCCATCTACGCCGAGACCATCCGCCAGATCCACGAGCGCGTCCCCGGCTGCACCGTGGAGGTGCTCATCCCCGACTTCAAGGGGAACGAGGAGGCGCTGCGCACGGTGGTCGAGGCCGGTCCCGAGATCCTGGCCCACAACATCGACACCGTGGAGCGGCTTTCGCGCTGGATCCGCCCCGGCGGGCGCTACTGGCGCTCCATCTCGCTGCTGGGCGCGGTGAAGCGCATGAACCCGCGGCAGCTGACCAAGAGCGCCATCATCCTGGGGATGGGCGAGACCCCCGACGAGGTGCGCCGCTCCATGCGGGACCTGCGCGACGCCTCGGTCGACATCCTCACGATGGGGCAGTACCTGCGCCCCAGCGAGCACCACGTGCCGCTGGACCGCTGGGTTACCCCCGACGAGTTCCGCTCGTGGAAGGACGTGGGCGAGCGCGAGCTGGGCTTCGGGCACGTGGAGAGCGGGCCGCTGGTGCGCTCGTCGTACCACGCCAAGGAGCAGGCGCGCACCATCGACCCCGACGGCCCCGGCCGGATCACCGAGATCCTCGAGGCCGACGTGGGCGCCGAGGTGCGCATCGACGCCGCCGAGGCCGCGATCCGCGCCTCGCTGGTGGCGCCGCCCGCGCCGCGGCTGGTGCAGCTCGGGAGCCTGTAGGCGGTGGGCCCCGGGGGCGGCGGGGGGCCGAATGACACGGCGGGGCAGCTCCAGGCCGTCCAGGAGCTGCTGCGGCGCCGGCGCGAGGAAGCGCCGGGCGGGAACCACAACGGCGACAGCGGGCGCGGCGGAGAGGCCGGCGACGAGGAGCATTCATCGTCCACGGCTTCCGGAGAGGCAGACATGCCGACTCTCGACACACCCGGCGCACCGCCGCGGCCGTACGGCCGCCTGACGCCGCGCCAGTACCTGGTGCGCGAGCGCGCGGCCGAGCAGCGGAGCGAGTTCTTCGACGGCGAGATCGTGGCCATGGCCGGCGCATCGCCGCGCCATGCCGCGATCGCGCAGAACATCGGCTCGCACCTGTACTTCCGCCTGCCGGGCGGGTGCCGCGTGTACCAGTCGGACGTGAAGGTGCAGGTCGGCACGGGAGGCGAGTACGCGTATCCCGACGTGTTCGTGCTCTGCGGCGAGCCGCGCTACCTGGACCGTACGCACGACGTGGTCACCAACCCGGCGGTCGTGTTCGAGGTCCTCTCGCCCGGCACGGAGGTGCGCGACCGCACGGTGAAGGCGGCGGCGTACCGGCAGGTGCCGTCGCTGGCCGCGTACGTGCTGGTTTCGCAGAAGGAGCCGCGGGTGGAGATGTACGCCCGCGGTCCCGAAGGTGCCTGGGACTGCACCATCTACCAGCGGCTCGGTGACCTCGTGCGGCTGGACGCCATCGGATGCGACCTGTCGCTGGCCGAGATCTACCGGAACGTGAATCCCGCGCCGGAGGCGTGAGCGGGATGGCAGCGGAACGGCGAAACCGAGGGATTCACCCGGTTCGAACTGAAGGGTACGATGCCTGATACGAAGACACGGAAGCCCGTTGCGCGCGACGCCGGACCGGAGCAGGGCGGCGCGCCCGAGGAGCCGCAGGAGCAGGCGCCGAAGAGCGACGAGGAGCGCCTGCAGGGGCTCGACCGCGAGACGCTGCGCAAGATGATGTACGACATGCTCCTGGCCCGCCGCTTCGAGGAGAAGGCGGCCGAGAGCTACGCGCTGGGCAAGATCGGCGGGTTCTGCCACCTGTACATCGGCCAGGAGGCCGTCGCCATCGGCGCCATCCACGCGCTGCGTGGCGACGACTACGTGATGACCGCCTACCGCGAGCACGTGCACGCGCTGCAGAAGGGGATCGACCCCGGGGCGGTGATGGCCGAGCTGTACGGCCGCCGCGACGGCTGCAGCGGCGGAAAGGGCGGCTCCATGCACATGTTCGGCGCCGAGCAGAACTACCTGGGCGGCCACGGCATCGTGGGCGGCCAGATCCCGCTGGCGCTGGGCGTGGCGTGGAAGATCAAGTACCGCCAGGAAGACCGCGTCATCCAGGTGTACTGCGGCGAGGCGGCGGTGAACCAGGGCGCCTTCCACGAGTCGCTGAACATGGCGGCGCTGTGGAAGCTGCCCATGATCCTCATCGTCGAGAACAACCGCTTCGGGATGGGCACGGCGTGGGAGCGCGCCGCGTCGCTGTACGACATCTGGCAGAAGGCCAGCGCGTACGCCATGCCGAGCGCCGTGGCCGACGGGATGGACGTGCTGGACATGTACCGCGTGGCCGGCGAGGCCGCCGAGCGCGCCCGCCGCGGGGAGGGGCCCACGCTCATCGAGGCGCGCACCTACCGCTACGTGGGGCACTCCATGTCCGACCCCGTCTCCGGCGTCTACCGGACGAAGGAAGACGTGGAGAAGGAGAAGGCGAACGATCCCATCACCATCTTCGCCCAGCTCCTCGCCCGCAACGACATCCTCAGCCAGCAGGAGCTGGAGGAGATGGACGCCGAGGCCAAGCGCGTCTCCGAGCAGTCGGCCGAGTTCGCCGAGAACTCGCCCGAGCCGGCGGTCGACGAGATCTACAAGGACATCTACGCCGAAGAGGACGTGAACGGCCGGCTCTACTTCGACATGAGGGAGCGCTGAGAACGGAAGTGCCAAGTGCCAAGTGCCTAGTGCCAAGTGCCAAGTAATCGAACCCGGGAGGAATGGTGCGGGTTGAGCGATTCGAGGATCTTGTTGCGTGGCAGAAGTCGAAGCACCTGTGCGTGGCCATCTATCGCGTTACGGCCAACGCGCGCTTCGCCAGGGACTTTGGCCTGCGGGATCAGATACAACGAGCGGCAGTGTCGGTGATGTCGAATATCGCCGAAAGGTTCAACCGGAACAGCCGTGCCGAGTTCGCGCGGTTTCTTGCGATCGCCCGCGGATCTGCCGGTGAGGTGCGCAGCCAGCTTTATCTGGCGAAAGAGCTCGGATACTTAGGTGAAGAGGAATCGGGTGCCCTGTTGAGCGCGTGCCTTGAGTCACGCGGATACTCGTCTCCCTTCGCAAGTCGCTGGAGAGATGAGCTGTTACTAGGCACTAGGCACTAGGCACTAGGCACTTTGAACCTGCGGATGGCCCAATGGCAGTAATCACGTATCGCGAGGCGCTCAATCAGGCCCTCGATGAAGAGATGGCGCGCGATCCCGACGTCTTCCTCATGGGCGAGGAAGTCGGCGTCTACAACGGCGCGTACAAGGTTTCCAAGGGGCTGCTGGACAAGTACGGCGAGATGCGCGTGGTCGACACGCCCATCACCGAGCTGGGGTTCGCGGGGCTGGGCGTGGGCGCGGCGATGACGGGGGTGCGGCCGGTGATCGAGTTCATGACCTGGAACTTCGCCATCCTGGCCTTCGACCAGATCTTCAACTCGGCGGCCAAGATGCGCTCGATGAGCGCCGGCCAGTTCAAGATGCCGATCACCTTCCGCGGGCCCACCGGCGCGGCGCTGCAGCTGGCGGCGCAGCACTCGCAGGCGCTGGAGAGCCAGGTGGCGCACTATCCCGGCGTGAAGGTGGTGGTCCCCGGCACCCCGGCCGACGCCAAGGGGCTGCTGAAGGCCGCCATCCGCGACGACGACCCGGTGGCCGTGTTCGAGGGCGAGATGCTGTACAACCTGAAGGGCGAGGTGCCCGAGGACGACGATTTCATCATCCCCCTGGGCGTGGCGGAGGTGAAGCGCGTGGGGAGCGACGTGTCCATCATCACCCACGGCAAGATGATCCACGTGGCGCTGCAGGCCGCGGGGATGCTGGAGAAGGACGGGATCAACGCCGAGGTGGTGGACCTGCGCTCCATCCGCCCGCTGGACGTGGACACCATCCTGAACTCGGTGGGGAAGACGAACCGCGCGGTGCTGCTGGAGGAGGGGTGGCCGCATGGCGGGATCACCGCCACGGTGGCCGCGCTGATCCAGGAAGAGGCGTTCGACCTGCTGGACGCGCCGGTGCTGCGCGTGACCCAGGCCGACGTGCCGATGCCGTACGCCAAGGCGCTGGAGAAGGCCGTGAAGCCGAGCGCCGAGCTGGTGGTGGAGAAGGTGAACCGGGTTCTTTACCGATAGTGCGGAAGTGCGGAAGTGCGTGAGTGCGCAACGGCACCCACGCACTTCCGCACTCACGCACTTCCGCACTTTCCAGTGAACGGAAGATGGCGACCAAGGTCTACATGGAGGCGCTCTCGCCCACGATGGAAGAGGGGCGCCTGGCCACCTGGCTGAAGAACGAGGGCGACCAGGTCAAGGAGGGCGACGTCCTGGCCGAGGTCGAGACCGACAAGGCCACGATGGAGCTGGTGGCCCGCGGCTCGGGCGTGCTGCGCAAGCGCATGATCGGCGAGGGCGACACCGCCAACGTCGGCACCGTGATCGCGGTGATCGCGGGCGCGGACGAGGACGTGTCCGCGCTTACCGGCGCGGGCGAGGCGCAGGCGGACCAGGCCGCGTCGGTGGCCGAGGCGCCGAAGCAGGAGACGGTGGCGCAGGCCGCCGGCTCGTCGGAGGTGGGCCGGGGCGCCGCCGCGGTGGCCGCCGCCGGGCAGACGGAGCAGGACTCGGCCGAGCGCGGCACCCCCGCCGAGGACACGCCCAAGGGCGCCGCGCCGACGCCGGTTCCCGCGTCGGGCGTGGCGGGGACCGACCGCGGCGCGCAGCAGGCGGGCGGCGGCGCGGATACGTCCGGCGACGCGGCCGGGAACGGGCGGGTGAAGGCGTCGCCGCTGGCGCGCAGGATGGCGTCGGAGTCGGGCGTGCAGCTGGGCGGCGTGCAGGGCTCCGGCCCCGGCGGGCGCATCATCAAGCGTGACGTGGAGGCGGCCATGCAGGGCGGCGGCGCGCAGGCCGAGGCGGCGCCGCAGCAGGCCGCGCAGGCGTCTGCCCAGCCCGAGGCGGCGGCTCCCGCTCCCGCCGCGCCGCAGGTGCGGCCGGCGGGCGCGGGCGACCGCGACCTTCCGCTCTCGCCGATGCGCAAGACCATCGCGAAGCGGCTCACGCAGTCCATCGGCCCGGTGCCGCACTTCTTCCTCACCGTGGAGATCGACATGGGCGAGGCGATGCGGCTGCGCGGGAAGATCAACGAGCGCTTCAAGGACCAGGGGGTGAAGGTCTCCCCCAACGACCTGGTCATCAAGGCGGTGGCCGCGGCGCTGCGCAAGCACCCGTGGGTGAACGCCGCGTGGACCGGCGACGCCATCCGCTTCCACGACGCGGTGCACATCGGCGTGGCGGTGGCGGTGGACGAGGGGCTGATCACGCCGGTGGTGCGCGACGCGGACCGCAAGGGCGTCACCGAAATCGCCACCGAGGTGCGCGAGCTGGCCGGGCGGGCGCGGGAGAAGAAGCTGAAGCCCGACGAGTACACGGGCTCCACCTTCTCCATCAGCAACCTGGGGATGTTCGGGATCGAGGAGTTCACCGCCGTCATCAACCCGCCCGAGGCGGCGATCCTGGCGGTGGGCGCCATCGGCCCCAGGGTGGTGGTGGACGAGGCCGGCGACATGGCCATCCGCCAGCGGATGCGCGTCACCCTCTCCTGCGACCACCGCGTGATCGACGGCGCGACGGGCGCCAAGTTCCTGGAGACGCTGAAGAGCTACCTCGAAGAGCCGATGATGATGGTCGCCTGACCGATCTTCATCTCCCGAAAACACGAAGGCCCCGGCGGGCGGTCCCGGCCGGGGCCTTCGTGCGTCCTGCCCGTCGGAACGGCTACTGGCAGGGGCAGGTGGCGGGGTTCGTGGGATTGGCCTCGCAGCTGTCCACGCAGTAGGTGTAGCCGAGACTGGTCCCGCACTCCACCTGGCAGGTGATGGCGGGATCCGAGGCCGTGCGCGTGAGAATGCAGATGTCACGGCTTTCCACCTCCGCGTAGAACCCGCGCACCGTCCCTCCGCGCCGGAGGTCGCCGGTGGCGAACGACTCCACGCGCAGGCCCTCGAGGGCGAGCTTCAGCTTCTTCATCGGTCCCTCCGATTCGACGAGGTTATATTACGCCAACAGTTTGTGTCGTTATGTGTGGAATGGAAAACCGGCGCTGTCAAGAACTTCATCGATCAGGACGGATTCCTTCCGCGTTGGCGTGGCGATGACGGTTGACGTTTCGACGCAAGGTGTCTCGATCCTTCCTTCGCGATCTTCCGTCCCCGCGTGGAAGAATCAGGATGGCGGGTCCGGCGCGGAACCGGACTTGCGCATCGGGACGACGGAACCCTGCCCCTCCGGTGCGGGGTAGCCTGACGGACGATCGACGGTCCCTTCCGCACCCGGTCCCCCGCTGGAAAAGATGCGCATCTCCACTGCTCTTCCGATCGCCGCCGCGCTTGCCGCGGCCCTGCATGCGGGCGGCGCCGCGGACGCACAGCAGCGCGGCGGCCGCGGCGCCACGCCCGTGTCCACGCGCCAGCCGGTTCGCGTGCGCTCGGAGGCATTGGCGCGCGGCGGCTACGCCGTGGTGGTGGACCTGGACGAGAACGAGCTCTACTTCGCCAAGGGGCGGCGGGTGCTGTGGCGCGCGCCGGTGGGCACGGGAACGGGCCTGAGGATGGAGACGGACCGCGACGCGTGGGACTTCCACACGCCGAACGGCGCCTACCACGTGACCCACAAGGCGCGCGAGCCGGACTGGATCGCGCCCGACTGGTACTTCCTCGAACACAATCTCGCCGTCCCCGGGCCGAACGATCCCAAGCGGCGCTTCACGCGCGGGCTGGGCGCGGCGGCGGTGTACATCGGGCACGGGCTGGCCATCCACGGCACCGACAAGCCCGAGCTGCTGGGCCGGCGCGTGAGCCACGGCTGCATCCGCCTGTCCGACGCGAACGCGCTGCGGCTGTACCACGACGTGCAGGTGGGCACCGAGGTGGTGATCGTGGGCGGCGGGCGCGAGGCCGTCTCCGCGCCGCCGCCGGCCGCGCGCGCCAGCTCGCGCCCCGCCGGAACGCCGCCCCCGCGCGACCCGTTCGTGGTGGAGCTGGAGGGGATGGAGACCGGCGAGCTGCTGGCGCGGCTGGACGACGAGCTGGTGGCCGACGCCTTTGCCGAGAGCGAGGCGAAGTGGCCGAGCGTGGCCAGCGTGCTGATCTTCCGCGGCGTGAAGGACGACGACAATGCGGCGCTCGCCGGCCTCCTCACGCGCATTGACGACTTGGGGCAGGGCCGCCTGCGCGACGAGTACGCCGCCATCCTGGCCGACGCCTTCACGCAGGGCCCGCTGCGCACGCTGGCCGTGCTCGGCCGCCTGGACCGGCAGACGCGCGAGCAGGTGGCGCAGGCCATCGTCAGCGCCGCGGTCGGCCTCTACCCCGGCAACCCGGACGACGCCGCGACGCCCTGGCCCACGAAGCGTGCCCCGCGCGAAGTGCTGGACGACCGCTACGCCGAGCGCGCCTGGGACGCGCTGCACGACGCCGAGCAGGAGTTGCGGGAGCAGCGGGGCCTGGCGGTGAACTGAAGGTGCGAAAGTGCGAAGGTGCGAGAGTGAAAACCACTTTCGCACTACGTGGTGATTCCGGGCTCGCCGAGCGCGCGCGTGCGGATGGACGGCTGGCCGCGCTCGCCCTCGCGGGGGAAGGAGATCTCGTACAGGTAGCCGGGCGGCGGCAGCTGCTCCACCTCGGCGGCGGTGATGCCGAGCTCGCCCTGGCCGCCGACCACGCGGATCTCGCGGCCGGCCTCGTGCTCGCGCGCGGCGAAGAGCTGCGCCATGTACAGCGCGCCCGGCGAGCCCTGCCGCAGCAGCGTGGGCGACGTCTCCTCGATGAACGCGGCGAGCGGATCCATCACCCCGTCCGCGCCCGTGGGCTGGCCGTTGCTCGTGCGGCACAGCATCGCCCTGCCATTGCCGTCCTCCAGGAACTCGATCAGCCCGTACGCCATCGTTTCGTCACCCCTCCCTTGATCCTCCTCGACCGCTCGCTCGGCTTCGCACTGCGCCCTACGCGATTCTTGTGCACACAGCGCCCCAGCACGACCTTGTAGTTCCCATCCCAACCGTTCAACGGACCGGAGTGCGACGCTAATGAATTCGATCCTCCGCGGCACCCTGGCCGCAGCGCTCGTCGCGTGCGCGGCGTCGCGGGCCGGCGCCCAGGCGCAGGGCGAAACCGCCGCCTTCGTGGTCACCCTCGGCAGCGACACGCTGGCGGTGGAGAAGTACACGCGCACCGGCGACCGGCTGGAGGGGCAGATGGTGTCGCGCTCGCCGCGGACCACCGTGCGCAGCTACACGGCCGTGCTGAACCCCGACGGCAGCGTGCAGCGGATGGAGATGACCAGCAGCCAGCCCGGCAGCGGCCAGCCGGCCGTGACCGCCGCGGCGCAGTTCACCGCCGACAGCGCCTTCACCCGCGTGCAGCGCGGCGACAGCGTGTACAGCTTCCGCATCGCCGCGCCGCGCGCGGTGCCGCTGGTGAACCTGTCGCACGTGTTCTACGAGCAGGCGATGATGCAGGCGCGCGCGATGCGCCGCGACACCGTGACGCTGGCGCTGGTGCCGATCGGCGCGAACCAGAGCTACCCCATGCTCGTGTCGGCGGTGGGCGCGGACTCGATGCGGCTGGCCAACGTGGCCGGCGTGCAGCGCGTGGCCACCGACGCGCGCGGCCGCCTGCTGGGGCTGAACGGGATCGAGAGCACGGCCAAGTTCATCGTGCACCGCGTTCCCGACGTGGACGTGGACGCCTTCGCCACCGAGTTCGCGCGCCGCGACGCCGCGCACCAGGGGATGGGGCCGCTCAGCCCGCGCGACTCGGCGGTGGCGGACTTCGGAGGGGCGCACCTGGCGGTGGACTACGGACGGCCGTTCAAGCGCGGCCGCGTGGTGTTCGGCAACGTGGTGCCGTGGGGGCAGGTTTGGCGCACCGGCGCCAACGCGGCCACGGGCTTCACCACCACGCGCGACCTGACGATCGGCGGCGTGAGCGTGCCCGCGGGCAGGTACACGCTCTGGACCCTGCCCACGCAGAGCGGGTGGAAGCTGATCGTGAACAGGCAGACGGGCCAGTGGGGAACGGAGTACGACGCGGCGCAGGACCTGGCGCGCATCGACATGCAGACGCGCCGCATCGACACGCCGCTGGAGGAGTTCACCGTCCGCCTTGAGCCGCAGGCCGGCGGCGGCGTGCTGCGCCTGCAGTGGGACGACCTGGAGGCGTTCGTCCCCATCACCGTGAAGTAAGCCGAAAAAGAAGTGCGAGAGTGCGAGAGTGGCCCTTACTCTCGCACCTTCGCACTCTCGCACTTTCGCACCTTCTGTTCAGTACGCAGGCTTCGGCTGCTTCACCCTCGCCGTGGTCTTGGTCTGCTCCGAGAGCACGTCGCCGAGCGCCAGCACCACGCCGGTGCCCAGGGCCAGCAGCAGCGCCGTCTCCATGTTGCGGCTGCGGCGCACGGGCTGCGGCAGCCGCGGCGCGCCGCCGGGGGTGGTCAGCGCGTTGCGCGTCATGCTCCGCGCCGTCTTGGTGACCGCGCCGCCTACCACGGCCCACATCAGCTTCCGTCCCAGACTCGCCATAACCCACTCCTGCGCAACGGGTTGTCATCTCCGCCCAGAGTCGCCTCCGCATTGCACGAGCCGCGCCACCGTGCATCAGCCCTGTACCACCTCGCTTCATCCCCCGCTCATCCCGAGCCTCATATCGAGAAAAAGTCCCACCGCTGGCCTATCCGGATCGTCCACTTGTCAGGCAGTATCCATCGATACAGCGTTCATCTCTATCGACATATCGCGGTGCATCTTCCGTCCTTCACTTATGTGGGGATTACGTGACTACTTCCGCACCGGAGGCGCATGATCGCGTGAAGGGCGTTCGCCTGGGCGAAGAGACGCTCAGCGTGGACCTGGCCGACGGCCGCACCATCACGGTGCCGCTGGCGTGGTACCCGCGCCTGCTGCACGCCACGCCGGCGCAGCGGTCCAACTGGCGCGTCTCGGGCGCGGGCTTCGGCATCCATTGGCCCGACGTGGACGAGGACCTGAGCACGGAAGGGCTTCTCCGCGGAGCGCCCGCGCCGCGAACCCCGCGCACCGCCATCTCCTGATCTCCCGCCATCTCCTTGCAGCAACCCGTGCCGGGGCGCCATCATGGTCGCCCCGGCTTCCGTTTACACCTCAGGAGACACGAATGAAGCGAACCCTTCCGTTCGCCCTGGCGGCGGCGTGCGCGCTGGCCGTCCATCCCGCACGCGCGCAGCAGGCGCCGCCCGCGCCCGCGTGGGCCAGCAGCGACCCCGTCCTGCAGCGCATCTGGGACGAGGGGATGAACCGCTCGCAGGTGCAGCCGCTGGCGCAGGCGCTGCTGGACTCGGTAGGCCCGCGCCTCACCGGCTCGCCCGCCATCCAGGCCGCGTACGACTGGGCCGTGCGCAGGTACGCCGGCTGGGGGATCACCGCGCGCGCCGAGCAGTGGGGCACCTGGCGCGGGTGGCAGCGCGGGTACACGCACGTGGACCTGGTCGCGCCGCGCGTGCGCACCCTCGAGGCCACCATGCTGGCGTGGAGCCCGGGGACCGACGGCCCCGTCACCGCGCCCGCCGTCATCCTCCCCGACGTGGCGGACTCGGCGGCGTTCCGCGCGTGGCTGCCGGGCGCGCGCGGCAAGTTCGTCCTCATCTCCCAGCCCCAGCCCACCTGCCGCCCCGACAGCAACTGGGCGCGCTGGGCCATGCCCGAGAGCTTCGAGCGGATGAAGACGGAGCGCGCCGCGGCCGCCGAGGCGTGGACCGCGCGCATCCGCCGGACGGGGCAGGACACGCGCACCCTGCCGCGGGTGCTGGAGGACGCGGGCGCCGCGGGGGTGATCACCAACCTGTGGTCGCTGGGGTGGGGCGTCGACAAGATCTTCAACGCCCGGACGATGCACGCGCCCACGCTGGACCTGAGCTGCGAGGACTACGGCCTGGTCTACCGCCTGGCGGAGCACGGCCAGGGTCCGCGGATGCGGGTGGACGCGCAGGCCCGGTTCCCGGGCGACCTGCCCGCCAGCAACGTGATCGCGGAGATGCGGGGCGCGCGGAAGCCGAACGAGTACGTGATGCTGTCGGCGCACTTCGACTCGTGGGACGGCGGCTCGGGCGCGACGGACAACGGCACGGGCACGGTGGTGATGATGGAGGCGATGCGCATCCTGAAGTCCGTGTATCCCCGCCCGGCGCGCACCATCCTGGCCGGCCACTGGGCGGGCGAGGAGCAGGGACTGAACGGCTCGCGCGCCTACGTGGAGGACCATCCGCAGGTGGTGCAGAACCTCCAGGCGCTGTTCAACCAGGACAACGGCACCGGGCGCATCCGCAACTTCTCGTTCCAGGGCTTCACCGGGGTGGCGCCGTACTTCCGCCGCTGGTTCGCCATGCTGCCGCCGGCGCTGGTGGACAGCATCCAGCTGAACGACCCCGGACTGCCGTCAGCGGGGGGGACGGACAACGCGTCGTTCGTGTGCGCGGGGGCGCCGGCGTTCGGGCTGGGGTCGCTGTCGTGGGACTACGGCACGTACACCTGGCACACCAACCGCGACACCTACGACAAGATCTCGTGGGACGACGTGCGGATGAACGCCACGCTCACGGCCATGCTGGCGTACCTGGCCAGCGAGGAGCCGCAGCGCCTCCCGCGCGAGCGCCGCACCGAGTTCCCCGTCGACCAGCGGACGGGGCAGCGGGGGTCGTGGCCGGTCTGCCAGCCGCCGGCGCGGAACACGGCGCAGAGCACGAGATAGTGCGGAAGTGCGTGAGTGCGCGCTCGTAGCGTCACCGCACCGGCGTCGTGACCAATAGATAAGCAGAGCCGCGAGGGGAAGACGATCCCCCCGCGGCTCTTCTTTTCGTCCGTCCCGCCGCTCAGCAGAGCGAGGTGGCGGGGCAGGAGATGGCGGTCGCCGGCTGGGTGGAGCAGATGTAGGCGGAGGTGGGGCACTGGCAGGTGCTCCACGACGTGCACGGCCGGGCCGCGGCGTGCACGGTTCCCTCCATCCGCCGCTCCGCCTGGCCCGCGGCGAACGAGTCCACCGCCAGCGCGTCGATCGAGAGTTCCAGCTTCTTCTTCATCATCTCCTCCTTCAGACGCAGTTCCAGCTCGCCGGGCAGGAGTACGCGGTGAACGCGACGGTGCCGCACGCCCACAGCGAGGTGGGGCACTTGCAGGTCGCGGGCGACGTGCAGTCGGCCGCCTGCCCCTGCACCGTCCCCGGCTCGGGCGGCGCGGCGGCCGCGGTGGGGAACGAGTCCACCTCCAGCCTGTCGATCGAGAGCTCCAGCTTCTTCATCTTCCGTCTCCCGGTTGCGAGCCGCGCTACAGGCAGATCTGCGTGGCCGGGCACGAGTATGTTGCCCGGATGGTTCCGCAGCGGTACAGCGAGGTGTTGCAGTAGCAGCTGTCGAACGCGGTGCACGGGGCCGCCGCGCCGCGCACGGTGCCGCGCTCCTCGAGCGCGGCGGCTTCGGTGGGGAACGAGTCCACCGCCAGCTGGTCGATCGAGAGCTCCAGCTTCTTCATCGTCCGTCTCCGGGTTGGGGTCGGCGTGTCACGCACAGATGCAGGTCGGGTCCACCTCGGTGGGAAACGAGTCGCAGGTGTTGCCGGCCCGCGTGTAGTCGCACGATTGGTTGGTGAACGGGCCGCATGCCCACTGGCCGGTGTCGCACGGGCAGCTCGCCAGCGCGGTGCAGACGCCCCTGGCCAGCGCCTGCACGGTGCCGCGGGCGGGAGCGGCGGGCGCGGTCTCGAATCCCTGCACGGAGAGCGACCCGGGGTCCAGCTTCAGCTTCTTCATCGTGCTTGCGTCCCTTTGCCCGGCGGAGATGAACCCGTGCGTTCCGGCTACACGTGGCAGCTGTTGTTGGCCGTGTACTCGCACGAGTAGATGGTGTACGGGCCGGTGCCGCAGTTGTAGTAGGCGGTGGGGCACAGGCAGGTGCCCTGGCAGGTGCACCCCCTCGCGGCCACGTCCGGCTCGTTCTCGTGCGCGCGTACGGTGCCGCGCGCTCCATCCTCCGCCGCCGTGGCGAAGGAGTCGACGGCCAGCGTGTCCAGATCGAGCTTCTTCCGGGTCTGCATGGCTCCTCCGTGGAACGAATGCCTTCCGGGCGGAGCGGAAGCGGCGCGCGATGCCCCGCTCCCGCCGCCCGTCGTCACTGCGTGACCGCGCAGCTGCCGTTCTGCGTGTAGTCGCAGGAGTAGATGGTGTAGTATCCGGTCCCGCAGTGGTAGTACGCCGTCTTGCACAGGCAGGTGTTGGCGCAGGTGCACGCGTATTCCGGCGGCGTGGGCTCGATCCCGCGCGCGTGCACGGTGCCCCGGCCTTCCTCGGCTTCCGTGGTCTGGAAGCTGTCCACCGCCAGCGCGTCCATGTCCAGCTTCTTCTTGCGTTGCATCGTGCCTCCACTTCGCGGGTTGGGAACGTTCTGCTCGCGGGGTGGGCCGGGCAGCGGGTGCTTCAGGCCGGAGTGCACCCCTTCGAGTACCAGCAGCTGGCGTTGGCCGTGTACTGGCACGAGTAGATGGTGTTCACCGGGTTGGTGTTGCAGTAGAAGTACGCCGATGGGCAGGCGCACGACCGCGCGCAGGTGCAGTCGTCCGCCGCCGCGCGCACGGTGCCGCGCCCCTCCTCGGCCGCCGAGGTGGAGAACGAGGTGACGGCCAGGCGTTCGAGGTTCAGGCTGAGCTTCTTCATCGGTCCACCTCCGGAGGATCGGGGAGATGCGGGAAGGGGTGCGGACCGGCCTGGCCCGCACCCCTCTGCGCTCACGTGGGAGTGGTGATGCAGCTCGCGTTCTTCGTGTAGTCGCAGGAGTACACGGTGTACGCGATCTCCGCGCACCAGTAGATGGCGCTGGGACACACGCACGAGGCGTTGCAGGTACACGCCGCCGCTTCTCCATGCACCGTGCCGCGCCCGGCCGCTTCACCCTCGCCGGTCTCGAACGAGCTCACCGCGAGCTCGTCCACGTTCAGGCTGAGCTTCTTGCGCATCGTCCGCCTCCGCTCCAGGTGTGAAGGCCCCACACGCGAACTCCGCGCGATGGGAATCGCCTCCGTAGATTTTACGTTTTCAGCCAACAATAAACCTGTGCGTTCGGCGACGCAACGGGCTTGCATGAGACATTCTACGTCGCGATTGGAGTGCAAACATCGCCTGTTCACGCGGAAATTCCAGATTTATGGGAACGATTACGCCCGGCCCGGAGCGCGTGCATATCCGTCCGCTTTGCGCCCGCAGGCAGATGTGGCGCGCGCCTGATCCGCGGATCGGTGCGGATGCGGCCGCATCGGAGCGCGGCTCAACACGGACAGCAACGGCTGGTTGCGCATTGTGGGATTCCGTCGAGATCATCCTTTAATTGAAGATATGATCACCTCAACCCTGCGGGATCCATGAGCACCACCTTCGATCTGGGCGACGCATCGGATGAGCTTCGCGCCGTTGTCGATCTGGCGATGCGGCATGGCGAAGTGATCCTCACCCGGGAAGGCGAGCCCGTCGCGAAGATCGTCTCGCTTCGGATTCCACGGCAGCCGCGCCGCCCAGGGAGCGCTCGCGGCCTCATCCACATGGCCGAGGACTTCGACGCGACGCCGGAAGGCTGGGGCGGCTGACGCGAATGCGGCCAAGCGGATGCAACCGGGCGCTCCCCTGCGAGGCGCCCTGTTTGGTTGCGGGATGGGGCACGGAGATGGAGCGGCTGTTGCGCCGGTGGCGGAATGCGGGCGGCGTCCGCTGCGGGCGGTTGCCGCGCCGGGGAGCGCGCTTATCTTCCCCCCGCGACCGCCACCCCGGGAAACGGATGAACGAAGCGACGGAGTGCAGCATCGAGGTCACGCGCGGCGGCGTGCCGGAAAGCCGCCACCGCGTGCACGTGGCCGTGGTCGACGCCGAGGGCCGCCTGCGGGCCGGCGCCGGCGACCCCGACCTGATCACCTTCTTCCGCTCGGCCGCCAAGCCGCTGCAGGCGCTTCCGCTGGTGGAGGACGGCGCGTACGACCGCTACGGCCTGACGCCCGAGGAGCTGGCGCTCTGCTGCGGCTCGCACTCCGGCAGCGCGGACCACACGGGCGTGGCCACGCGCATCCTGGAGAAGGCGGCGGTCACCAGCGACGCGCTGGCGTGCGGGCCGCACCCCCCGTTCGACGACGACGCGCGGCGGAAGCTGGAGGAGGCGCACCTGGAGCCCGGGCGGCTGCACAACAACTGCTCCGGCAAGCACGCGGGGATGATGATGCTGGCCCGCGCGCACGGCTGGGAGCCGGCCGAGTACCACCGCCCCGAGCACCCGGTGCAGCGGCGCCTGCTGGCCGAGGTGTCGCGCTGGACGCGGATGCCGGAAGAGGCGATCGCGCTGGCGACCGACGGGTGCGGCGTGCCCTGCTTCGCGCTGCCGCTGCGGCAGATGGCGCTGTCGTTCGCCGCCTTCGCGGCCGCGGTGCGCGCGGGCGAGCGGTCGCCCACCGTGGTCTTCGAGGCGATGACGACGCACCCGGAGATGGTGGCGGGCGAGGGGCGCATCTGCACGGAGCTGATGCGGCAGGCGGCGGGGCGGCTCTTCGCCAAGGTCGGCGCGGAAGGCGTCTACTGCGTGGGCGTCCCCGGCGCGGAGCTGGGGATCGCGCTGAAGGTGGAGGACGGCGCCGCGCGGGCGGTGGCCCCGGCCATCCTGGGCGTGCTGCGCGAGCTGGACCTGATCAGCGAGGACGACTACGGCGCGCTGCATCACCACGCCTATCCCGAGCTGCTGAACACGCGCGGCGAGCCGGTCGGCCAGATCCGCCCCGCGATCGCCCTGCAGGCGCCGGATGCCTGACGCGGCGCGGCGCGCGCTGCTGCGCGTGGCCGCCGCCCTGGCGACGCGCGACGCGGGGGCGGTGCGGCGCGCGCTGGAGGAGGCGCGCGGCGCGGCCGACGCGACGGCGGTGGAGGAGGTGATCCTCCAGTCGCACCTGTTCGTGGGCTTTCCGGACGCGCTGAACTCGCTCGGCGTCTGGCGCGAGGTCGGCGGCTCCCCCGCCCCGCCCGCGCTGGGGGAGGATCCCGCGTCGTGGGAGGCGCGGGGAGACGTCGTCTGCCACGCCGTCTACGGCGCGAACTACGGGAAGCTGCGCGAGAACGTCCGCGCGCTGCACCCCGATTTCGAGGACTGGATGGTCACCGGCGGCTACGGCCGGGTGATCGGGCGGCCGGGGCTGGAGCTGCGCGTGCGCGAGCTGTGCATCGCCGCGCTGCTGGCGGTCTGGAACGTGCCACGCCAGCTGCATTCGCATCTCCGCGGCGCGCTGAACACCGGCGCGTCGGTGGCCGAGGTGGACGAGGCGATGGAGATCGCGTGCGGCTTCGTCGCCCCCGAAGCGGCGGAGCGGGTGCGCGCGCTGTGGGGCGAGATCCGCGCGAAGGCGGCGGCATCGCCCGAGCCATTGGCATCTTCCCCCGATTGAAATCGGGGGCAACAAAAGCACCAAGTCGCTCCGCGACTGCAGGGCTGCATTGGGGCGGATCCTCCGATCTCCATCTACCGAAACCGGCGGTGGGGAGGAGAGAAGAGATGGATCGGGAGGGGTGATCTTCATCCCCCTGACGGGTTTATCCGGAGGTGGGCGGACGTGTTTCTCGATTACGCGGAAATCCAGATCAAGGCGGGCGATGGCGGGCCGGGGGCATCCTCGTTCCGCCGCGAGTCGTTCGCGCCCATGGGCGGCCCTGACGGCGGCGACGGCGGCCGCGGCGGCGACATCATCCTGCGGGCGGACGGGCAGATGTCCACGCTGCTCGACTATCGCTATCGGCAGAAGTACGCGGCGCCCAACGGCAACAAGGGCGAGGGCACCAACTCCACCGGCCGCAGCGGCGAGCACCTGGTGCTGCGCGTGCCGCCGGGAACCACGGTGCGCGACGTGGAGACGGGCGAGGTGCTGGGCGAGCTGCTGGAGAACGGACAGGAGATGGTGGTGGCCGCGGGCGGGCGCGGGGGATGGGGGAACGCGCGCTTCGCCACCTCCACCAACCAGGCCCCGCGCCGCGCCGACTCGGGCCTCGCCGGGCAGGAGCGGCGGATCGCGCTGGAACTGAAGCTGATTGCCGACGTGGGGCTGGTCGGCGAGCCGAACGCGGGGAAGTCGACCTTCCTTTCCTCGGTCTCGGCCGCGACGCCGAAGGTGGCGGACTATCCGTTCACCACGCTGACGCCCAACCTGGGCGTGGTGCAGCTCCCCGGGCACCGCACCTTCGTCGTCGCCGACATCCCGGGGATCATCGAGGGCGCGCACGAGGGGAAGGGGCTGGGGCACCAGTTCCTGCGCCACATCGAGCGCACCCGCACGCTGGCCATCATGATCCCCGCCGACGCGCTGGAGCCGCAGGAGGAGTACACGCGGCTGATGGACGAGCTGCGCGCCTACTCGGCCGAGCTGGCCGCCAAGCCGCACGCGGTCGTCTTCACCAAGGCCGACCTGCTCCCGCCCGACTGGCCCACGCCGCGGGTCGACGCGCCCGAGGCGTGGGGGCAGTTCGTCATCTCCTCGGTGGCCCGGCGCGGGCTGGACACGCTGCTGGAAGGGCTGTGGCAGCACGCGGCGAAGGCGGTGGAGGAGGAGAAGGCGCACGACGACCAGCCCGAGCCCTGGCGCCCCTGAGGCCCGCGGATGCCCCTCTCCTCCTCCGCGCTGGAACCCATCCTCCGGCTGGCGATCGTCGACGGCATCGGACCGGCGCGATTGTCGGCGCTGCTGGCGCGCTTCGGCTCGGCCGAGCGCGTGCTGGCCGCGCGCGAGGACGAGCTGGCGGCGGTCCCCGGCTTCGGGCGCGAGTTCGTGAAGCGCCTCCGCGCCGCGGCCACCGACGACGGGCTGCGCCGCACCCACGAGGCGATGCGGACGCTGCGCGAGGCGGGCGCCGTGGCCATCACCCCCGACGACGCGGCGTACCCGGACGCGTTCCGGAATCTGCCGGACCGGCCGTACCTCCTCTTCGCCATCGGCGACCTGGCGCTGCTGGCCGCGCCCGGCATCGGCGTGGTGGGCACGCGCTCGCCCACGGATTACGGGCGGCGCACCGCCATCTCCCTTTCCGGCGAGCTGGCGCGCGCGGGGCTGTCCATCGTCAGCGGGATGGCGCGGGGGATCGACAGCGCGGCGCACGCGGCGGCGCTGGACGCGGGCGGAACCACCGTCGGCGTCCTGGGCCACGGCATCGACCGCGTCTATCCGCCGGAGAACGAGAAGCTGTTCGCCCGGGTGCGCGAGCGCGGGCTGCTGCTGACCGAGCTGGCGCCGGGCGAGGAGCCGAACGCGGGGAACTTCCCGCGCCGCAACCGGCTGATCGCCGCGCTCAGCCTGGGCGTGCTGGTGGTGGAGATGGGGGAGAAGAGCGGGGCGCAGCACACGGTGAGCTACGCGCTGGAGCAGGGGAAGGAGGTGTTCGCCGTGCCCGGTCCCATCGGCAGCCCGCAGAGCGCGGGGACGAACCAGCTGCTGAAGGAGGGCGCCAGCCTGGTCACCACCGCGGCCGACATCCTGGAGGAGCTGCGCGGCGTGGGCCACGCCTTCACCGCGTCGGCCGGCCCCGCGTCGCCCGCCAACCCCGACGTGCCGCCGCCCCCGCCCGCGGACCTGGCGCCCGACGAGGCGAAGGTCTACGCCGCGCTCACGGCGGACCCGCGGCCGGTGGACGACATCGCCGCCGCGGCCGAGCTGGCGCCGAGCAACGTGCTGGCCGCGCTGCTGGGGCTGGAGTTGCGCGAGCTGGTCGAATCGCTGCCGGGCAAGCAGTATCGGCGGCGGTAGAAGTGCGGGAGTGCGGGAGTGCGGGAGTGCGGGAGTGCGGGAGTGCGGGAGTGCGTTGGTGCGTTAGTGCGAAGGCCGGTGTTGGAAAGATGCCACTAAAGTGGCGGCTACAACTGCACGCACTCGGCCTGCGCCGAGTTCGCTCGCACCGCGCCGATTGTCCTCGGGACCGGCATCATCGCGGCCGCGGTGATGCGAGTCGGCGCGCCGCGGGTCGTCTCGCACCGATGAAGTCCGCGAAGGCGGACTGCGTGCCGTTGTAGCCGCCACTTCAGTGGCATCTTCCTGTGGAGTGCGACCGTGGCAGGCCGAGTTCGCTCGCACCGCGCCGATTGTCCTCGGGACCGGCATCATCGC